>JBDUDZ010000155.1:0-5811 GCA_040002635.1 Rhodoglobus sp. | reverse complement strand
ACGATGATCAGCGCGACAGCGATGCTGATGAAGACGAGGCCCGCCCAGCGGGTGCGTTCGCTGCTCACGCGAGTGCTTTTCCGGAGGCAAGGCGGCGCGAATTGATCAGCCGCAGGATGACTGCCGAGCCAAGCACGACGACTGCCGCAACGATCGCCGCGATGCCGGCCGCGGTCGAATGCAGTTCACCGCTGAGTCGCCCGACGGCCACCCACACGAGGCCCCAGGCGAGGGAGAGTGCCGGCGCGATGCGCCCATGCCCGACCATGGCAAGCATTAATCCGACAAGTGCGGCGACGGCAAGCACGACGACCGCCCACAGGTCCGGGCTGAACCCGTACCCCGTGAATCCCTCAGCAGTGAGCACGGCGGCAGCGTTGGCGGCGGTCGCGATGCTTACCCAGCCGAGATACAGGCCGATCGTGCCATCCGTGATCAGGGTGTCGATCGTGCCGGTGGGGCGGTAGCGCAGGCAGAGCGCGAAGGCCCAGCCGAGAACCCCGAGTAGCACGGCGATGATCGGCAGGCTCAGCGGCAGTAGGTCGAACTGGATGCTCAGGATCCACGCCGCGTTCAAGACGAGGGATGCCGCGACCCAGTACCCCAGGCGACGATGCCGTTCGGCGCCCGACTGGCCGGGCAGCAACTGCCACACCGCATACGCGATCAGCCCGAGGTAGATCACGCTCCAGATCGAGAAGGCGGGAGTGTCGGGGGCGATGGGGGTTGAGGTCGCGCTCAGCGCGCCACCGGCGGCGTTCTGGATCGGCGTGCCGCCGGCCGCCCCTGAGCCGACGAACGATCCGACCACGGCGATAACCGCGCTTGCGGCCACCACCACCTGGCGAATGATGTCTCGTGTCTCGCGCATGAAGCCCTCCACTGTCGCGCCCGCAGTTCATAAGCTGGCTTATCAATGGACGCTATCACTAGAGTGATTCAGGTGACAGACCCGATGGACAGTTGGCCCACAGGTCGCCTTCTCTCCACGGCGGCTCGCCTGGTTGAGAACGCCTGGGCTTCCGCGCTCGAGGAGCGCGGTCTCACCCACGCCGGGCTCATCGCGCTGCACTTCCTTGACGCCGGTCCCTTGAATCAGACCGAGCTCGCCCACCGAGCAAAGGTCGAGAACCAGACCATGTCGCGCACGATCGAGCGCCTGGAGCGCCTCGGCTATGTGAGCCGGGAGGCTGACCCGGGCGATCGACGCCGGCTCGTGGTCACTCGCACCATCGAAGGGGATGCCATGTGGGCATCCACCCGCTCGCTCGAGTCTGAAGTCTTCCCGGCAATCAGCGAGTCGGTCGAGCTGCGCGAGCGGCTGCTGGAAATCATTCGAAAATCGTCGGAGGGCCGCTGGTGAACGCACGCCTCGAATCGGTTAATTTCGGAAGGCTGGAGCCGAACCCGTACAAAGAGGGTCTTGCCACCGGCATCAACAAGTCGCCGCGATCGGGTCGTCACGAAGTGGTATCGCCCGGCCTGAGGAGCGCTGGATCGGGAAGCGGCCTCGTCGGCGACAGCATCGGCGACACCCGCAACCACGGTGGTGATCGCCAAGCGCTCTACGCCTTCGAACGGGAAGATCTCGATGCCTGGGAGGGGCGCCTTAACCGGCCGTTGGCGAACGGTTTCTTCGGCGAGAACCTGACGACCGCCGGCCTGGATGTCAACGGCGCCCTCCTGGGTGAGCGGTGGCGGATCGGTGACCAGGTAGAGGTTATGGTGACCGGGCCCCGCATCCCGTGTTCGACATTTCGTGGATGGGTGGGCGAGAAGGGCTGGCTGAAGACATTCACTGCCGTCGCGCGGCCGGGTGCCTACCTGCAGGTAGTTGTTTCCGGCACTGTGGAGGAAGGCGACCTGATCTCGGTGCTTGACCGCCCTGACCATGACGTCACAATTTCCCTCACCTATCGTGCGCTCACGACCGAGCGCGACCTTCTCCCCGAGTTGCGCGCCGCGAACCCGTTTCTCGACGACGAACTGCGCGGGATCATCGCCAAAGGCGAGACGTTACGGTTGGGCTGATCGCGGTAGCGTCGACCCATGACCTTCAACGACAACTCGAGTATTGACCCGAGCAAGGTGAGCCGTCGCGGTCGCAACACCGGCCTCGCGGTCGGTGGCGGTGGAGGTTTGCTCGTCGTCGGGCTCTTCATCCTGTCGCAGGTGCTGGGTGTCGACCTCACCGGGCTCGCGGGAACCGGCACGGGCAGCGACAACGGCACTGATGCGCCCCTGAGCCAGTGCACCACCGGCCAGGCCGCGAATTCGAGCATCGACTGCCTGATGGCAGGCGCGGCCGATTCGCTCGACACCTACTGGTCTGCCGAACTGCCCAAGCTCGGGGTCGACTACACCCCGACCCGGGTGGTGCTGTACACCGACCAGACGAACACCGGATGCGGTAACGCAACGAGCGCGGTCGGCCCGTTCTACTGCCCGCCCGACCAGATCGTCTTCCTCGACACCGCGTTCTATGACGAGCTGCGCACTCGCTTCGGGGCATCGGGCGGGCCACTCGCTGAGATGTATGTCGTCGCGCACGAGTGGGGCCACCACATCCAGAACATCAGCGGCATCATGAACGGGCTCAATCTGCAAGACACCGGCCCGAGTTCCGACTCGGTGCGCCTTGAGCTTCAGGCCGATTGCTTCGCGGGCTCGTGGGTGGGTGCGGCATCCACAATCAAGGATGCGAACGGCGTCATATTCCTGAAACCCGTCACCCAGCAGCAGATCAACGACGCGCTGAGCGCCGCTGCAGCGGTTGGCGATGACCGGATCCAGGCCGAATCTGGTGGTGGCATTTCGCCTGAAACCTGGACGCATGGCTCAAGCGACAGCCGCCAGAAATGGTTCGAGACCGGCTATCAGGGCGGCCCGGATGCGTGCAACACGTTCCAGGTGGCGGTGCCTTAGGTCTAGTTGCTGAGCCAGCCCAGCAGTTGGGGGAAGGCGAGGTTGGCGATCAGTAGCAGCGCAGCGAGAACGATCAATGCTGCCATGGCGGCAAGCGCCAACTGGCCGAGAACCGTGACAACAGCCAGAAACTTCATGGCTTCAGATTACCTGTCAGCGAGTTCACCGTCGCTCAGCCCATGAAATAACGCAACCACAGGTACGGGATGCACAGGGCGATCGTCACGGCAGTCACGATCAAGCCATATTTCGTGAACTCCCAGAACGAGATGGGATGCCCGTTGCGCTTGGCGATCCCGAGCACGACGACGTTGGCGCTCGCCCCGATCGCCGTCGCGTTGCCGCCCAGGTCTGCGCCAAGCGCAAGTGACCACCACAGCGGATGGGCCGCGGCACCGCCGGCCATCACCAGGTCGTTGGTCAGGGGAGCGAGGGTGGCGACATACGGGATGTTGTCGACAATTCCGGAGAAGAAGGCCGAGCCGACAAGCAGCCCGGTCGCAGCTCCGAAGTAGTTGGTGCCGACGGCGTCGACCGCGACTTTGCCGATCATCTCGATGATGCCCAGGTTGACCAGCGACCCGACCATGATGAACAGCCCCGCGAAAAAGACCAAGGTCTCCCACTCGACATCCGCGAAGATCTTGCGGTTCTCAAGGCGGGTCAGCAGGATGAGCAGCCCGGCGCCGAGCAGTGCGACGATCGCGGGCTCGAGGTGGATGACCGAGTGCAGGATGAATCCCGCCAGCACGAGAGCGAGCACGCTCAGCGATTTGATCAGAAGGGGAACGTCGCGAATCGCCTCCCGCTCGTTGAGTGCCATCACGCGGGCGGCGCGTTCGGCGTCGTAGTGCAGTTGCTTGCGGAACAGCAGCCAGCACATGCCGACGAACACCACCAGCAGGATCGCGACTATTGGCGCCAGGTTCACCACGAAGTCATTGAAGGTGAGGCCCGCGCGGCTGGCGATGATGATGTTCGGGGGGTCGCCGATCAGGGTCGAGGTTCCGCCGATATTGCTGGCCATCACCTCGGCGATCAGGAACGGAACCGGCGGGGTTCCGAGCCTGTCGCAGATGAGCAGCGTGACCGGGGCGATCAGCAGCACTGTTGTGACGTTGTCGAGGAAGGCAGAGAGCACCGCAGTGATGACCACGAGCATCACCATGATGACGAACGGCCTGCCCTTTGCGCGCTTGGCCGCCCAGATCGCGAGAAACTCGAAGACGCCGCTCTGCTGCAGGATGCCGACGATGATCATCATGCCCAGCAGCAGGAAGATGACGTTCCAGTCGATGCCCGTGTCTTCTGAGAAGAAGACTCCATGGTCATCGGTGGCCCCAATGATGACCATGAGGGCTGCACCCCCGAGTGCCACAGCAATCCTCGGCACCTTCTCGGTGGCGATGAGAACGTAGGCGCCCACGAAAACTATCGCGGCGAGCACGATCTGGATTGTCACGCTGCGCTGCCGTTCACTCCGCAGGCGGCCAGGATCGCGTCCATCACGAGGGGCAAAGTGACGAAGCGCCATTCCCCGGGAGTGCCATCGACTACGGCGACCAATGCATGCGCGTAGACCATTTTGGCCGCGAGTTCGACGAGGCTGTCGTCGGCATCGACATGCAAGATGTCGCGCACGTTCACCCGCGTATCCTCGAGCAGCTCACCGATCGTGCGGCCCGCCGACTTCGCCCACATTTCTTCGGCCCCCGACTCATCCATGACGCCCGCCAGCGACATGTCGTCGATGAGGTACGGCGGCAACATGAGACGCAGCACGTCGGCGGATGACACGATCGCCACGGGTGCGCCACCCTTGTCGGCGACAACCAGGCCGGGGAGGTGCTTGCTGGCGATGAGCTGTGCCGCCTCAACGGCGCTGGTCGACCGATCCACCATGGGCAGCGGAATTTGCAGGTCAGAAGCGAGCACTTGGGGCCTTTCGTCGGCATCACAGAAACTGTGCCGACCAGACTTCCCGGCTCACCACCTCGACCCTATTGCACGTGGGTCACGGCTGCACGCCAGCGACCGACGATGTGGGCCGCCACCCGTCGCGCATGCGGCACCTCGCTACGCTAGCGGCATGGATCGTGCGGGACTCATCGCCTATGTTCGCTCGCGCGGGGATGCTGTAGTCGCGACCCTGGGCGCAGAGGGCGAACCCCAGGCCGCCTACCTCTCGCTCGCGGCCACCGACACCGGTGAACTCGTATTCGACGCCCGGCCCCACTCCCGCAAGATCGTCAACCTCGAGCGCGATGGCCGGATCGCGATATCTGTGGGTGGGGCCGACGGCACGACCCTGCAATGCGAGGGAGTGGCTGATCTTCCTGCCGGCGCGCAACTGACGCGCTGCACCGCGGCCTACCTCGAGCAGTTCCCAGAGTTCGAGCAATCGATGAGTGAGGTGGTCGTGGTCAGGGTGAGTGTCTCCTGGGCTCGCTACGGCGACTATCGCGATGGGCGCCATGAGTTGGAAAACGTGGAGCTCACCTAGGAGTTGATGCGTTGCGCCAGGTGCGGCGAGACTCCGGTGCTGAGATTGCGTAGGGTAGACATGCATCATGCAGGGGGGACGCACCTATCGGGGTGCCTCGTCAGGTTCGATTTCCTGAGTTCTCCACCACGCGGACACCCTCGACAGGGCACAAAGTCCCAGACGGCAGCAACAAGTGGTGGCTCCGACGGGCGTCGATCCCGTGACCTCACGATTTTCAGTCGTGCGCTCTACCAACTGAGCTACAGAGCCGGGAGGGGGGGCTTGCGAACAAACCCAACCCTTCCGTTACGCAAAAAGCCCCTCCTTGCGAAGAGGCTTTTTACGAAGCGACCCTGACCGGACTTGAACCGGCGACCTCCGCCGTGACAGGGCGGCGCGCT
>JBDUDZ010000154.1:0-5876 GCA_040002635.1 Rhodoglobus sp. | reverse complement strand
TCGCCGGTCGAGCAGCGGGTTGAGCAATTGCAGGCGCGCATCAAGGCGATGCAGGCGACCAAACTCGACTCTCGGCTTATTCCCACCCATCCCGCGATCGCCGGGCTCTTGCCCGGCGGTGGGCTCAAACAGGGTGCCGTGTACTCGGTGGAACGCTCGGCGATGCTGCTCATGGCGCTGCTTGCCGCGCCCTCTGCAGCCGGGGCGTGGTGCGCGGTCGTCGGGGTGCCCGAGTTCGGGGTGGAGGCGGCGCAGCGCTTCGGGATCGATCTCGACAGGCTCGTGCTGGTGCCGCATCCCGGTGACGACTGGCTCGCTGTCACGGCGGCGATCGCCGACGTCATGGGCGTGGTCGTCACCCGTCCGCCCAAGCGCGCAACAGATTCGAGCATCGCCAGGCTCTCCGCCCGTCTGCGCCAGCGAGGGGCCACCCTGCTGGTGCTTGGCACCTGGCCCGGCAGCGAGGCCATGCTTTCTCTCTCGGGCAGCGAATGGCACGGCATTGGTGCCGGGCACGGTTACCTTGCTGCCCGTGAGGTGACAGTTACAGTCACGAGTCGCATTGCGGGTCGCCCGCGCAGCGCGCGGCTCTGGCTGCCGGATGCGTCAGAGACAATCAAGAGAAGCTATGCCGGGCCGGCGGAGAGCGAGGGTGCCCCACTGCGGCAGGCCACGGCATGACACGCGCCGTGCTATCTGGGGCGGCGGTCCCACGGGTGGTGGTGCTGTGGTGTCCGGATTGGCCGGTCACGGCGGCGGTGCGCGAGGCGCGGCCGGGGTCAGATGCGGTGGCCCTCATCGAGAAGGGCGTGGTGTTTGCGTCATCCGCCGCAGCTCGTGCCGAAGGGGTGACGCGCGGCCTGCGTCTTCGCGAGGCGCAGGCTCGCCACCCTGCCCTCGTCGTGCTCGACTACGACCCCGCCGTCGACAACCGGGTGTTTGAGCCGATCATCGCCGGGCTGGAAGAACTCACCCCGCACGTGCAGGTGCTGCGGCCTGGCATGTGTGCGGTGCGCGTGCGCGGGGTAGCGCAGTTCTACGGCGGCGAAAAGGCGGCTGCACTGGCTCTCACCGGGCGCATGGACGAGCTGGGTGCAGGTGGTGCCCGTGCCGGCGTCGCCGATGGCATCTTCACCGCCGAACAGGCCGCGCACTCCACAGACCGAGTGCGGGTGATCGCCGCCGGGCGCTCAGCCGAGTTCCTCGCGCCACTCGATGTCGGCCTGCTCGATGTCGGCCAGCTCGACGGCGGCCAGCTCGTGACCCTGCTGCGACGGCTTGGGGTTCACACTCTCGGGGATTTCGCTGCCCTGCCGCCCGACGATGTGCGCATCCGTTTTGGCGAGTCGGGCCGTCGGCTACACGCTCTCGCAGGCGGGCGAGACTCCTGGCCGCTCGCGCCGCGCACTCCCCCGGCCGACTTCGACGTGGTAGTCGACTTCGAGCCCGCGCTCGACCGTGTCGACCAGGTGGCATTCGGCGTACGTGCCCAAGCGGAGCTGTTCATCGACGCGCTGACGGCATCCCTGCTGGCCTGCACGGCAATTCGGGTGGAACTCGTGTCTGACTCCCGGGACGATAACGACTCCGAGCGGGTATGGCTACATCCGCGATCGTTCACACCCGCCGACGTGGTGGATCGGGTGCGGTGGCAACTGGCTGGCGCGCTGGAGCTATGGCAAACGAGTCAGCGTTTGCGCGACGCCGGCGCCGACGAAGCTCCGCTTGGTCGGTTGGGTAACGGAAGCCTCAGTTCCGGCATCATCCGGGTGCGGATCTCCCCCGAGGCGGTGGATGCGATCGGCAACCACGAGTCGGGGCTGTGGGGCACCGGACCAGACGAACGCATACATCACGGTCTTTCTCGGGTGCAGAGCATGCTCGGCCACGGCGCGGTGCTCGTGCCGAGCGTGGGTGGCGGCCGCACCCTCGCCGACCGGCAGCAGCTCGTGGCCTGGGGCGACCGGCCGGTGGGCGGGAAGGCGGCATCCCAGCCGTGGCCGGGTCAGTTGCCTGCACCACTGCCCGGAACCGTGTTCTCGCCGCGGCATCCCGTGACAATTTTTGGCCCGGGGGGTGGCACCGTCGCTGTCGATGATCGCGGGGTGCTGAGTGCTGCTCCTCGAGAGCTGAGCGCAGGTCGCACCGTGCTGCGCATCGACTCGTGGGCGGGCCCGTGGCCGATCGACGAGCGCTGGTGGTCGGCAGATGCCAACCGGTCGTGGCGCTTCCAGGCCGTCGACTCCACGGGATGCGCGTGGCTGCTCGTGCTCGACGGCTCCGGCTGGTGGGCGGAAGCGCGGTACGACTAACCGTGGGCTGGAACAACCCCCCGATCCCGTGGTCGGAATTCGAGAAACGGCTCTCCGATGCCTCGCGCCCTGGCTCCGCTCCCCCGGTCGGCGCCGACGGCGGCGACAGCCCGGGCTGGTCGTACAAGCGCAAGGCCTATCAGGCTCCCCCGGATGTCGCGGCGCACGCCCCCGGCGCCGTCGTGCAATACGCCGAACTGCACGCCCACTCGAGCTACAGCTTCCTCGACGGAGCCAGCATGCCCGAGTCGCTCATGGAGGAAGCCACCCGGTTGGGCCTGCACGCCCTGGCGCTCACCGACCACGATGGCTTCTACGGCATCGCGCGCATGGCGGAGGCCGCGGCAGAACTGGGCGGCACAGCGACGATCTTCGGTGCCGAACTCTCTCTCGGGCTGCGCACACCCCAGAACGGCATCCCCGACCCCGAGGGCACCCACCTGCTCGTGCTCGCTCGGGGCGAGGAGGGCTATCACCGGCTTGCCCTCGCGATCACCAATGCGCACCTCGCCGGCGGCGAGAAGGGTCGCCCGCTCTACGACCTCGAACAGCTTGCTCGCCAGGCGGACGGCCACTGGCTCATTCTCACCGGATGCCGCAAGGGCGCAGTTCGACGCGGGCTCGTTGCGAGCCCGACCGCCGCCGCCGCCGCCGAGCTCGACCACCTCGTCGCGCTCTTCGGCCACAAGAACGTCGTCGTGGAGCTCTTCGATCACGGCGACCCCCTCGACAGCGCGCACAACGACGCGCTCTACGCCCTGGCGCTGCAGAAAGGCCTGCGGGCGGTGGCGACCGGCAACGTCCACTACGCGACCCCGAAGCAGCATCACCTGCACACCGCGCTCTCGGCGGTACGCGCCCGCCGCAGCCTCGACGAACTCGATGGCTGGCTGCCGTCATCCGGGGCGGCGTACCTGCGATCTGGTGCGGAGATGGCTGCGCGTTTCGCCCGCTACCCCGGTGCGATCGAGAACACCGTCACGATCGCCGACGAGCTTTCCTTCGAGCTGCGGCTCGCCAAGCCCGACCTGCCTGACACTGACGTGCCGGTGGGCCACACCCCGATCAGTTACCTCACCCAGCTGGTCTGGGAGGGAGTACCCCAACGGCAGCTGGCGTTCACACCCGAGCTCCGATCGCGCATCGAGCAGGAGCTGAAGGTCATCGATGAGAAGCACTTCGCCGGGTACTTCCTGATCGTGTGGGACATGGTTCGCCACGCACGGCAGCTGGGCATCCTGTGCCAGGGGCGCGGCTCGGCGGCAGCCTCTGTGGTCTGCTACCTGCTGATGATCACGGCAGTCGACCCTGTCAAGTTCAAGCTGCCGTTCGAGCGGTTCATCTCAAACATGCGCGAAGAGGAACCAGACATCGATGTCGATTTCGATTCAAATCGTCGGGAAGAAGTCATCCAGTACATGTTCGCCAAATACGGCCGGCGCAATGCCGCGCAGGTGTCGAACGTCATCCAATACCGGCCGAAATTCGCTGTGCGCGACATGGCCAAGGCCTTCGGGCACAGCGCCGGCCAGCAGGATGCGTGGTCGAAGCAGGTGGAGCGCTGGGGTGCTGTCATCTCGAGCGAAGACCACGACATCCCCGAAAACATTGTCGGGCTGGCGTTTGAGGCGATGAAGCTGCCGAGGCACCTGGGCATCCACTCCGGCGGCATGGTGTTGACAAAGCGACCGGTGGGCGAGGTGGTGCCGGTCGAGCACGCGCGCATGAAAGACCGCACTGTCGTGCAGTGGGACAAAGACGATTGCGCCTGGATGGGCCTCGTCAAGTTCGACATGCTCGGCCTCGGCATGCTCTCCGCGCTGCAGTACACCTTCGACCTGGTGCGCGAGTCGCTAGGTGAGGACTGGGATCTCGCGGGCATCCCCAAGGAGGAAGCCGGCGTCTACGACCAGCTCTGCCGCGCCGACGCGATCGGGGTATTCCAGGTGGAGAGTCGCGCGCAGATGGGGCTCCTGCCTCGCTTGCAGCCCCGCGAGTTTTATCACCTCGTCGTCGAGATCGCGCTGGTGCGTCCCGGCCCCATCCAGGGCGGAGCAGTGCATCCATACGTGCGGCGTAAAACCGGGGCCGAGCCGGTCACCTACCTGCACCCCAAGCTCAGGGAGCCACTCGAGCGCACGCTGGGCATCCCGATCTTCCAGGAGCAGCTCATGCAGCTCGCCGTCGCGATCGGCGGCTGCACCGCAGACGACGCCGATGTGCTGCGCCGGGCGATGGGCTCCAAGCGAGGGGTGGAGAAGATCGGCAGGCTGCGCGACAAGCTCTACGCGGGCATGGCAGCCAATGGGCTGTCGATCGAGAACGCCGATCGCATCTATGCCAGCATCGAGGCATTCGCGGGCTTCGGTTTCGCCGAGAGCCACGCCCTGAGCTTCGGCCTGCTGGTCTACGCCAGCGCGTGGCTGCGGCTGCACTACCCTGCGGCGTTCCTTGCCGCAATGCTGCGCGCCCAGCCGATGGGCTTCTATTCATCACAGTCGCTCGTCGCGGATGCCCGGCGCCACGGTGTCGACGTGCTCAGGCCCGACATCCAGAGGTCGCGGGTAAACGCTGCCCTCGAATCGATCCCGGGCGCGGAGCCCAGCGGCATTGACTCCTGCCTCCTGCGCGAACAACCACCGGTGCCGAAGGTCTTCGATCGCACAGCACACTTCGACACCGACGACCACCGTCGCGATGGCGCCTTCGTCGTGCGCCTGGGGCTGGATGAGGTGAAGGGCATTGGCGAACCTGTTGCGAAGCGCATTGTGGCCGAACGCGATCGCGGCGGGGATTTCACGAGCATGAACGACCTCGTTCGTCGGGTGGGGCTCACTACTGCGCAGCTTGAAGTGCTTTCCGCCGCGGGCGCGTTTGACGGCTTCGGCATCTCGCGCCGGGAGGCAATGTGGAACGCCGGTAACGCCGCCCAGGATCGCGCCGAGTTTCTGCCCGGCAGCGTCGTCGCAGTCCAGCCGCCACTGTTCGGGATGCCCTCGCCGGTCGAAGAGCTGATGAGCGACCTGTGGTCAACGGGAGTGTCGACTGATAGCCATCCGGTCAGTCATCTGCGGCCGCAACTCACCGAGCGTGGGGTGATGACCGCGGCAAGCCTCGCAACTGCCGAGAGCGGTCGGCGGGTAGAGGTTGGCGGTGTCGTCACCCACCGCCAACGGCCGGCAACGGCCAGCGGGATCACCTTCATTAACCTTGAAGACGAGACGGGGCTCGTCAATGTGATCTGCAGTGTTGGGGTGTGGAGCCGGTATCGACGGGTGGCGCGCGAGGCGCCAGCGATGATAATTCGCGGCATCCTCGAGCGCTCAGCGGAGGGTGTCACGAACGTGCTGGCCGACCGGTTCGAGCTTCTCGGGATGGCTCCGAAGACAAAATCGCGCGATTTCCGTTGAACAGGTTTCATCACCATCGCGCACCAATTGTGAAATACATGGCAATCACAGGCGTGTACTGCTATACCCTGTCAATATCGTCGGCATTCTCCTCGGAGTGCGCCGATGTGGCCTCGACTGTCGGGGCCAGAAGAACGCTCCTGGAGGAGTTTTA
>JBDUDZ010000153.1:0-5881 GCA_040002635.1 Rhodoglobus sp. | reverse complement strand
GCGCTTGGCGAGGTTGATGACGGCGTCGAGATTGCTGGGGGTTGCCACGTGCGCTCCAATTGTCAGCCGAGCTGGGTGCCCGGTCGGCGTGAGAGGAGTCTATCGGCGCGCAGGGTGACCCGTCAGCGCAGGGCCGCGACGACGGCCTCGACATCGCTCTCGTCGTTCCAAATGTGAAACGAGGCGCGCAGGCGACCCGCGCGACCGGAGACGCGCACCCCGGCGGCGATGAGGGTGCCGAGGTCGCTGCCCGAGGCATCCGGCCAACTCACTATCGCCTGGTGCTGCTGCGGGATGCCCAACGCATCGCACAGCGCATCACCCAAGCCGCGCGTGCGCTCCCACACCTCCGGCATGTCGAGCCCCGCGAAAAGCCCGATGGACTGCTCGGCGCCGATCCACGCCTGCCAGGCCGGGGATACATCGAACCGACGAGCACTCGGCGCGAGTGACATCGTCGGCCCATAGCAGCTCTGCCACACGTCATCGCCGGCATACCAGCCGGCCTGCAGCGGCGAGAGCAGGGCGTCGAAACGCTGCGCGAGAGTGAGGAACGCTACCCCGCGCGGCGAGCACAGCCATTTGTAGGTGTGGCACACCGTGGCGTCGAACACGGAGGCATCCACCGGAAGCACCCCGGCCGCCTGCGTGAGATCGCACAGGGTATACGCGTCGTAACGCGCCGCCGCCTCGACTATCGAACGGGAATCGGCGATCGCGCCGTTAGCCGATTGCACGAGCGAGAACACCACGAGCCAGGTCTCGTCGGTGATCGCCTCGGCGAGCGCCGCGAGCTCGACAGTGCGCACCCTGATGTCTGACCGCTGCAGAAACGGGAAGATTATCGAAGAGAAGTCGCCGTCAACGGTGAGCACCTCAGCTCCGGTCGGCACGGCAGCCGCCACCAGCGACGCCATGACCGAGGTTTGCGAGCCCTGGGCTACCCGGTCCACTGGCACATTCACGAGCCGCGCATAGGAGGCCCGCGTGCGCTCGATACCCGCGTCATAGCCCTGCGGGTCGCGGTCGGCGTGCGACCAGGCCGCGAGATCGGCGGTCAGGGCATCCACCGCCTGTCGAGGGGGAATACCGACGGATGCCGCGGCAAGATAGCCGCGTGGATCGCCGAAGCTGTCGATCGCCGACTGGAGTGAGGCAGAGGTCATTCCACCAGCATCACGGGAGTGTCACTCCGCGACAAGATGCTGATCGCGCTTTGGTGGCATCTCGGCGCACAAAAAGTGCGACGCTAAACCTCCGACAGTGCATGCGCGCGCTCGATAATGCGTACGACCTCGAGAGCGTCGCGCGGGTCGACCGGGCTCGGCCTACCGTCGAGGATGCTCGCCGCAACCCCCGCGTAGAAAGCCGGGTAGTCCCCCGCTTCGGTCGGCACCGGGGCAAGTCCCTCGTCTGAGCCGTCAACCCCGAGCAATCCCCACTCGGCCTCGGGAGTGACCCCGTACCCAGCCGACCCGGGCCACTGCGCGAGCTTGAGCATGGGCTCTTGACCGTCGAGCCCGTAAACCGTGTACGCGGATTCGGAGCCGAGCACGCGGAAACGCGGCCCAGATTGGCCAGCGGCCCGGCTGATCGTAATGTGCGAGCGCACGCCGCTCGAGTGCAGCAGTGAGATAAAGGCGTCGTCGTCGCTCACGCTGCCGTCGCGAACTACCTGAAGCTCCGCGTGATCGACGGTGGCCGGCCCGAAGAGCTGCAGGGCCTGGTCGACGAGGTGACTGCCGAGGTCGTAGCTGATACCGGCGCCCTGGGCGATTGTCGTGGTGTCTTGCCATCGATCGCGGTTCGGGCCCGCCCAGCGCTCGAACGTCGACTCGAAGCGATGAACGGCGCCGAGCTTTCCTTCGGCGATGAGCTTGCGCACGGTGAGGAAGTCGCCGTCCCAGCGTCGGTTCTGGAATACGGCAAGCAGCTTGCCGACCTCTTCCGACTTCGCGATGAGTTTCTTCGCATCGATGACCGTAGGCACGAAAGGCTTGTCGATGACGATGCCCGCACCCGCCTCGAGCGCCGCGAGGCCCTGTTCGAGGTGGGTGTGCGCGGGTGAGGCGAGAATGACGAGGTCGAGATCCCCCGCGCGAGCGAGCAACTCTTCTGGCGTGCCAACCAGAGTTGCTGCGGGATGCTGCTGCGCTGCGACCGCCGCACGCTCGGCGCTGCTCGTGGCAATGACATCGAGGCGGAATGCCGGATTCGTCGCGATGAACGGTGCGTGGAAGACCCGGCCAGACAGGCCGAAGCCAATGATGCCGGTGCGGATAGGCGTGTTGGAGGGCATCCGCACAGCCTAATCAGGATGCGAGGTTCGCTATGACGACGATCACGACGATCACTACTGCCATTGCGATATAGACGGGTGCCATCGCGCGCCCGAATGGCGACAGCCTGCCGTTGCGCAGTCGCCTACCGTCCGCAGCGACGACACGCTCGGCGGCGGGCACGGAGGCCTGCTGGAGGCGATCGTCCTCATACCTATCGGTCTGACGGAGGGTCTTCGCTCCGACCACCTCGATAATCCGAAAGTATCGCTGGTAGTCCTCCAGCGAAGCTCCGTCGAAGTCGACCGACGAGTACACGAACAGCCAGTCGTCGACGATTTCGACGTGCATTTGAGTGGTTTCATCGATCAACAAAGCCATGAGGTCGGGCGCGAAGACGTACCGCGCATCGCTCTCGTAGTCTTTGGGGGCGTACAGCGTGAAGTACGAGTCGAAGTCCCCCTCCAGGGAGATGGACTGGGTGCGGTCAATCGAAATCGGCACACCACCGTTCGCCCAGCCCCGGTGACCCGTCGCCTCCATCAGCATGTGTGGAAGCCGACGATCAAGCTGGATTGCGATGAAACCCCACTTCAGCAACGCGGCGCTGCTACCCGCTGACACGGTGAAGTGATAGCTGCCCAGATCGAAGTACCTTCCCGAGGTCGACCTGAGGTGATCGAGCGCGACGCGGTCGTTGCCCACCGCGAATAGCGTGCCGGGATACTCGGGGTTGCTGTCGCGCCGAGAGAAAAGAAGGTGGTTGGCGGCAGCGAACGCGGGAAGTCGGGATGCCAGTTGCGGCATCCAGACCCGTTTGGACCGGTAGTAGAGCACGGTGGCAACGATCGTGCCGACCATGATCGCGATCAGGAGCAACCCGACGGAGAGGAGCACGAGACTTGAAGGGAAACCGACAGTGAAGCCGCCATTGTGGTCGGCGGCGTATGGCGACCAGGTCAGTGCCCCGATGCCGAGGCCCATCGACAACAGCGTCACCGCGATTACGGCGTACAGGGCACCGAGTCGGATCTGCTCCCGCTGACGGAGGACCATGGGCGGTGGGCCTGCTACCTGATCAGACAGCGGGCCGAAATCGATGGCTAGGGGCACGCTGGAAGCCTTCCACACCCCGGGTAGCGACGCATCCAGAAGCTGAATACTGCTAGCATCCCGCTCACCGGGAACCCCAATCCCGCTGCCTGGAGCCCGCCATGGTGATCAGTTTCCCCCGCCGTTCTGTTGCCGCAGTGCTGCTTGCCGGCGCGCTGCTTGCCGGCACGCTCCTGGGTATGACAGCAGGAGGAGCTGCGAGCGCGGCCACGCCGGAGCCTTCGCCGTCGCCTACTACCGGCGCCGCCGTCATCCACTACGCCGGCACCGGCACGGTCACTGATATCAGCGATGGCATCGCCAACAGCTACCCGGTCATCTGGACGGTCGACTGCACTTCGAGCCCCTGCACCATCACCGGTGTACTCAACACGGGGGCCAATGAAACCTTTCCGCTAACTGGCGGGATCTTGCAGCAATTCATCGGAGGCAAAGGGGTCTATTCCTATCCGGATCCGGGCAACACCTGCGACGACAACTACGTCGGCCCGTACACGATCACCATCACCGCGACGGGCAACGAACTCCGTGCGAGCTTCGACCTCACCTTTGCCGGCGACGTGGACTGCCCCGACGGCACAACCATCACGTACGGCGCAGCACACGTCGACATCACCGCCGCCGTCACCTCCGGCGACACTTGCTATATCTTCGCCGCCTGCCCCACCGCGCACGCCACACCCGTGCCCGTGAGCGCTCCGGCACCGATCGCCCCCGACGACACCTACACCGGGGGCACCGCCCCTGATGCGCCGAGCACGCTCAGCACGTTGCCGACCGTCACCAGCGCCCTCACCCCACAGAACGCGGTGTGGGCGGTCGCCATGACCACGGTGCTGGTGATCCTGATCGCCCTCCCGTCTCACCTGATCAATGTGGCGCTCGAACACGGAACCGAGAGGCTCGGGGCATGGTGGCGGCGAGTGCGGCCGGCCCGGGCGATTGCGAGGCCTAAGCCCGCGGCATCCACCGGTCCCATCTCCTGGACAGGCTGGCCACTCGCGGCGGGCGGTGTGCTCATCGCGAGCCTCATCTCGTCGTTCGTGAGCCCATCGTTCGGCTTCAACGGCAGCAGCGTGCGCGTGTTCCTGTCGATCCTGGTGTCGTTCCTGCTGGATGCGGTGGCGGGCTGGTTCGTCGTCATCTGGCTTGTGCGCCGCGCGACCCCGACCGCCACGGCGGGCTTCCGTTTCGTGCCGGCCACCCTGATCATCGTGGCCGCCGCCGTGCTCTTCTCACGCCTGACCGGCTTCCAGCCCGGTATCGTCTTTGGGCTGGTGGCCGGCGTGGTGTTCGGCGCGGCCCTGGCGACCGCAGAGAAAGCGAAAGTCGCCCTCGTGCCCCTGGTGTATTCCTTCGGGGTGGCGGTGATCGGCTGGGTCGCCTACAGCGTCATCGTCGCGGCGGCGGGTGCGCATCCCGACGGCGTGGCGCTGTTCGCGAAGGAGACGTTCTCGGCGATGGCGATCGCGGGGATCGCCGCGCTGCCGATCGCGCTCATCCCGCTGAAGGGTCTTGCCGGCTACGAAGTCTTCAGCTGGAACCGCTGGGTCTGGGGTGCCAGCTACGCGGTGGGGCTGTTCGGGTTCTTCCTGGTGCTCATGCCGCTACCGTTCTCCTGGCAGTCTGTGAGCCTCAGCATCTGGGTGTGGGTGGGCATCTATCTCGCGTACGCCCTCGCCGCCGTGCTCGCCTGGCTGCTCATCGTGCGGCCGTGGAAGCGCGAGGCCGCGACCGACACCGAGACCGAGCCGGCCGAGATCGGCTAAGTAGCGCAGCTCAGGTCATCGCGGCGGCGACCAGCTGCCGTGCGTACGCAACCCGGCCGTTCACATCCTGCACCGCCGACGGCGAATAGGCAGGAATCTGGGTCGCGTAGGCCAGGTTGCCGTTCTGCACCGCAACCTGGATCACCCCTGTCGTCACAGTCTCCTTCACCAGCAGGAAGAGCAGGCCCAGCAGGAAAAAGAAGGCCCCGATGACCGCGAGCACGATGGCCCAGGTGGGGATCTTGCTCTCGGTGCGCGTCATGTCGGTCACGATGATCTGGGTGCCGGCGATGGGGCGATTGCCGATCGGGGTGACCAACCAACTCTTGCTGAAATTGATGTCACCGATCACGACCAGCACCTGCTCCGGCGACGAATTCTGCTGGGCAAGGTCAGTCATGCAGCGCTCCTTCGGTGGGATTGCGTCCAGCGTAGCGGTGTCCGGCACACGCCTCGCTGACCCGGCTACACCCTAGGTAGACGGCGCGTCCAGCGCTCCACCGAAGCGGCGATTGCGGCTCGCGTAGATGCCGATGCCCTCCCACAGCTGTTCGCGGGTGAAGTCGGGCCACAGCGTGTCGAGAAAAACCATCTCGGCGTAAGCGCTCTGCCAGAGCATGAAGTTGCTGGTGCGCTGCTCCCCAGAGCTGCGCAGGAAGAGATCGACATCCGGCAGGTCGGGCACATACAGGTGCTTCTGGATGCTCTTCTCCGTGATGC
>JBDUDZ010000152.1:0-5898 GCA_040002635.1 Rhodoglobus sp. | reverse complement strand
CAGCGAGTTCGACACACTGGACCGTGGGGTGAACCCACGCACCTCGACCGGGAAGCGTCGCGGACTGGTCCGGAACCACCTCGCCACCCTGCGCTGTGACCACGACTCTCAAGAGAGTGGATGTCTCTGCGCGCGTGCGGCAACCGATGCAAGTTCTTACCTGACCATCATAACCCTTCGGTCACCGCACGGCGGCGCAGGAAGATTTCGCTTACGGCTGCGGCGAAAGGCCTAAGGTTCTCGCATGGAGTCGCTTGGCGCCCTCGACCTGCGCGGGGTGCTCGACGCCCTCCACACGCTGGGTTTTGCCGAGTCGATGGACGACCTGCCGCTGCTCGTGTCGCAGCTGGCCTTCCGGTTGGTGCCGTGCGATCGGGCCAGCTGGATTGTTATCGACTTCGCCGACGGCACTCTGGCCGGGGTGCATTGGCCAGAGCCAGAGTCGAGCCCGCTGCCGCGCCTGCCCCGCAATCTGCAGGACGTGCCGCTGGTGCCGCAGATCTCCGAGCGCGTTAATTCCGAGACGCTGCGCATCAGCGACGTGTGGTCGCGACGCGAATGGCACGCCAAGCGCATCTACTCGGAGCTCTATCGCCCCAACGGCGGCGAGTACCAGATGGTCATGCCGTTGAGTTTCGCCAGTCCCGGCTCGTCCGGCACGGCCGGTCGCCGCGTCGAGGCTCTCTCACTCGTGCGGGCGGATTCCGACTTCTCAGATCGGGATCGCGCGATTCTCAACGAATTTGGCCGCCACGTCCGCGGGGTGATGCGGATGCTGCGCCGGGCAACGACGACGCCCTCCCGGCGCTCGGTGGCGCGGTTCGGGCTCACCGCGCGCCAGGGTGATGCGCTGCTGGCCCTAGTCGACGGATCCAGCATCCGTTACGCCGCAACGCAGCTCGGGGTGACCCCAAAGACGCTGGAAAATCACCTCCAGGCGGCGTACCGGCGGCTTGGTGTCTCAAATCGCACGGCGGCCCTGTCCCAACTCGCCGTGGGTGGTGGCAGCGCCTACGGGCTGGGGGAAATCCCTCATTGAGAGCGGGATGGCACCCGGGTGAACTTGAACGCAACTGTTCGCCGCACCGAGGAGCCCCAATGTCCCGCACCCGCACTCTTGCCCCAGCGCTCGTGATCCCCGCATTCGTCGTCGCAGCGCTGCTTGCGGGCTGCTCATCAGCACCATCTCCGGCAGCCGCCCCGAGCGCAGCGCCCGACACCAGCACCAGCCCAAGTCAGGCAGCTGCGGCGCCGGCCGACGCGCTCGACGCCTGCACGATCGTCAATAGCTCGATGCTCTACGCGACTCTCAAAGTGACGGTGCCAGCGGGTACGGCCGACAACAAAGCGACCTGCACGTACAAGGCAGAGGGGATCGACATCGTGGTGCAAACCAGCACCCAGGCGAGCCTCTACTTCCCGGAATCGGTCTACGGTGCCGCAGCGGTTCCGGGATCGGTCGACCTGACCGGCGGCGGCATCAGCTACGGGTACTACGCGCCCACGGACGGCTCCGGCACCCTCGGCAACGTCACCGTGGTCGTCGTCAAGGGCGAGAAAGCCGTATTCGTCACCGGTAACGTCGTGGCCCCCGGCAGCACCCAGGACGTGCTCAACCTTGCTACCGCGATCTCGATCGCGTTCTAGACGGGCCAATCCCCCAGTTATTCAGCAGCTATCAGTCGCCTTCAAGAATTGAGTCGGGCTGGCACAAGCATCGGGAGGTTCCGGCGCGAGCCAACGCTGACGCGTCGTCTCGGCCGCGCGAGAATCGATATTCAGCAGCTATCAGTCGCCTTCAAGAATTGAGTCGGGCTGAATATCGATTCTCGCGCCAGTGAGCTTCGCGGCGAGGCGGGCGTTCTGACCCTCCTTGCCAATGGCCAGCGAGAGCTGGTAGTCGGGTACGAGGGCGCGGACGGCCTTGGTTGCCTCGTCGATGACGTAGGAGCTAGTGACCTTCGCCGGCGAGAGGGCGTTCGCGACGAACTGCGCGAGATTCTCCGAGTAGTCGACGATGTCGATCTTCTCGTTGTTGAGCTCTGATGTCACTGCCCGCACGCGCTGGCCGAGTTCGCCGATGCAGGCGCCCTTGGCGTTGACGCCGGGTTCCATGGCGCGCACCGCCATCTTCGTGCGGTGACCGGCCTCGCGGGCGATCGAGGTGATCTCGACGATTCCGCTGGCGATCTCGGGCACCTCGAGGGCGAAAAGCTTACGTACGAGCGACGGATGCGTGCGGCTGACGGTGATCTGCGGGCCCTTCAGCCCCTTACTCACCGCGGTGACGTAGACGCGGATGCGATTGCCGTGCGAGTAGTCTTCGCCGGGAACCTGCTCCTCGGGCGGCAGAATCGCCTCGACGGTGCCGAGGTCGACGTGGATCATCCGCGGGTTGGGCCCCTGCTGGATCACCCCCGCGACAATGTCGCCCTCGCGGCCTTTGAACTCACCCAGAACCTTGTCGTCGCCGATGTCGCGCAGGCGCTGGTTGATTACCTGCTTGGCGGCGAAGGCAGCGATGCGACCGAAGTCCTGCGAGTCCTCCTCGGCCTCCCCGATGACGGCTCCCTCTTCATCGAGTTCGGGGACGAAGATCGCGACCTTGCCGGTCTTTCGGTCGAGCACAACGCGGGCGGAGTGGGTCGCAGCATCCGGCTTCTTGGGGTCAGGCTTCTTGGGGTCGGGCTCGCCGGTGTGCTTGAGGTAGGCGGTGAGAATCGCCTGCTCGATGATCTGCACGAGTTCCTCGAAGGGGATCTCGCGCTCGCGCTCCATGAGTCGCAGCACGCTCAGGTCGATGTCCACTGAGGGCCTCCGGTATTGGGTTGTAGGCAGGTCTGATGTTTACTCGCGCGCGCGGTGGCGAACCACCTCGTGTCTCTAAGGTACCGGATGCCCGTGGCCCATGCCCGGCCATCATGACCGGCCGACGACTAGAGCGAGTCCACCGCCACTGGGGTGCGCTCGCCGGTTCGGCGATCCCACAGCTCAACCTTGCCGTCAGCGGCATCCCGTCCCACGATCACGACGTGAGGAACGCCGAGCAACTCGGCGTCGCCGAACTTCACCCCCGGCGACACCTTGGGGCGGTCATCGAAGAGCACGTCTTTGCCTGCGGCCTCCAGCTTCGCGACGACCTGCTCGGCCACGTCGAAGACGACCTCCTCGCGGCCGGCAGCAATCACATGCACGTCGAAGGGGGCGACATTTTCGGGCCAGATGAGCCCTTTCTCGTCGTTGTTCGACTCGGCAATTACGGCCATGATCCGAGTGACGCCGATGCCATAAGAGCCCATGGTGACAGTCACGAGCTTCCCGTTTTCGTCGAGCACCTTGAGCCCGAGCACTTCGGCGTACTTACGCCCCAGCTGGAAAACGTGGCCAATCTCCATGCCGCGGGCAAGTTCTACCGGTCCCGATCCATCCGGTGCGGGGTCTCCGGCGAGCACGTCGCCGACCTGGGCGATACCGTCGCCGACGAAGTCGCGCCCGGCGACAAGACCGAACACGTGCTTGCCGTGTTCGTTGGCGCCAGTGATCCACCCCGAACCATCAGACACTCTCGGGTCGAGCAGGAAACGGATGCCCGTTGTCGACTTCTCGCCGAGCACAGGTCCCGACGCAGACCACGGGCCGATGTAACCCTTGACGAGATTCTTATGCTTCGCGAAGTCGGCCTCCGTGGCCGCCTCCACCTCGCCGGGAGCGAATGCCACTTCGGCGCGCTTGAGGTCGACATCCCGATCACCGGGCAGACCAACTACCACCAGTTCACGGGTGCCATCCAGCGCCGTCACGGCCAGAACAATGTTCTTGAGCGTGTCAGCCGCGGTCCAGGCGCGACCGTCGGGCCGCGGGTGCTTCTCGTTCGCGACGGCGACAAGGGTAGCGATTGTCGCGGAGTCAGGCGTATCAAGCACTTCGGCGGGCGTGAGTTTCTCATACGAGCGTGCGGCGGGTGCATCAGTGGTGAACGCCTCGACGTTAGCCGCGTATCCCCCTGCCGAACGCACGAAGGTGTCTTCGCCGATCGGGGTCGGGTGAAGAAACTCTTCGCTCTTCGAGCCACCCATCGCGCCGGCATCCGCCTTGACTATCACGTACTCGAGGCCCAGTCGCCGGAAAATGCGCTCATAGGCGTCGCGGTGCTGCTGGTACGAAACATCCAGCCCCGCGTCGGTGTAATCGAAGGAGTAACTGTCTTTCATAGAGAACTCGCGGCCGCGCAGCAAGCCCGCTCGTGGCCGAGCTTCGTCGCGGTACTTGTCCTGGATCTGGTAGAGCGACAGGGGAAGGTCTTTGTAGCTCGAGTACAGGTCTTTCACCAGCAGGGTGAAGACTTCCTCGTGGGTAGGCGCGAGCAGATAGTCAGCGCCCTTGCGGTCTTGCAGGCGAAAAATGCCATCGCCGTACTCGGTCCAGCGGTTCGTGAGTTCATAGGGCTCTCGCGGCAGCAGGGCGGGGAAGTGCACTTCCTGTGCTCCGAAAGCCTCGAGCTCTTCGCGGATGATGTTCTCGATCTTGCGGCGAACCTTCAACCCCAGCGGCAACCACGCGAACACCCCCGGAGCCTGGCGGCGGATGTAGCCAGCCCGCACCAACAGGCGGTGGCTTGTCACCTCCGCGTCAGCGGGATCCTCGCGGAGGGTGCGAACGAACAACTGGGAGAGACGAGTGGACACCCGCCTACTGTACCGGCGCGCCCCAGTTGCGCTGATCCTGCGGCTGCGGCAGCGGCTGCGGCTGCGGCTGCGGCTGCGGCTGCGGCTGCGGCTGCGCGACTTGACCACAATGGTTGCCTGGGGGCGCGCCTAGCCGCCTTTCGTGTCACCTCGCGGGCCAATGGGGAGAGTTTCGACGCGACATCGACGCTTCCGGGAGTATTTCGGGATGCCTCGACCCGCTCCGCTCCCTACGGCCCTGGCCAGCGCACCCTTCCTGGTCGGGGATGCCGCGGCGCTCGGCATCCGGCGCGGGCGGCTCCGCGCGAGTGACCTGAGCTCCCCGTTCTATGGTGTTCGCACGGTGGGGGTGCACAGCGACGTTCGCTCCCTGGCACTCGCGTTCGCTGTCCGGATGGGCCCAGACCAGTACTTCAGTCACACCACCGCCGCGATGTTGCTAGGGCTGCGGATGCCGGCAGGATTTCGCGAGACCGCCCTCCACGTGACATCCGTGGCCCCCACTCGCGCTCCGCGGGCGAGCGGCGTTGTCGGGCACCAGGTGGGCGCTCGTGAGCGGCTGATTGTGCTGGCCGATGGCCTGCAGGTCAGCTCGCCGCTCGCGACATGGCGTCGACTTGGGGCATCCCTCACCGTGGATGAACTCATCGCGCTGGGCGACGGACTGGTCTGCCGTCGCCAACCGCTGGCCGACCTCGCAGAACTGCGCGACGAGGCTCGCGAGGCCATGGGACAGCGAGGGGCTCGAGCCCTGCAGAGGGCTGCGGAACAGGCACGAGCGGGATCCGATTCTGAGCGCGAGACCGCCCTGCGGCTTCTCGTCGTCAGGGCAGGCTTCCCTGAACCCGAAGTCAATGGTGAAATTCACAATGAGTTCGGAGCTCTCATCGCCCGCGGCGATCTCGTGTTCCGCGAGTTCCGCACGGTTCTCGAGTACGACGGCGGCCAGCATCGCGAAGACGAGCGGCAGTACCACATCGACATTGATCGACTGGATGCGATCGTGGAGGCCGGCTGGCGCGTCATCCGCGTGAACAAAAATCTTATGGTGCGACGGGCAACTCTCTTGGCGAAGGTTGATCGCGCCCTCCGCCAAAACGGGTGGACGGGCACCGCTTGACCCGAATGGCTGCTGCACAGAGCTTCAAGCGACCATCTGCGTCATCTCGGCGACGGGGCGAGCGGCAGCGGGGAACGGGACGCGGCGCGGCAG
>JBDUDZ010000151.1:0-5899 GCA_040002635.1 Rhodoglobus sp. | reverse complement strand
CTTGCGCGCCGACGCGCAACGCCGGGCGCGACTCCACCCGCCCGGACGGCGGCGGGGACTCGAACCAGACCGACGCGTTCCCTGACAACGCCGGCGGCGCCGGCGGCATCGGCGATGAGCCGTAATAGTGTGGACGAGGGTCGACGACGCTCATCCCGGCGATGGAGTTCATCGTCGCCGACCCGAACTGCGCGTACCAGCCAAGGATCTTGACGGGCAGCGGAATAGCGCGATCGACAACGGACACGACCCATACCGTGTCCCAGAACCGCTCGACGTAGTTGAACGTCTGTTCAGGGCAACCCCACTTCGTCGCCGCAAACGTGTACGTGCCATGCGCTTCCGGTGTGGCGGATGGCTTGTGGGTCTCCCGTGTGAGATCGAGTCGGATGCCGGGCTCGAACGAGTTGCGGTCAAAGCGCCACGGCAGTAGCGCGACGACGCCGAAGGACTGCGGATCGATCGGAACGTTGACGATCGCCTTGACCTCGTCCGGCATCGGCAGGGGCATGGCGGCGGCGATTCCAGCGAGTTGTTTTCCCACCGTCCGGCTGATCTCGATCGTTGCGAACGCCTCGATGAGGGGGTCCATCATCAGCGTGAGCAACGTTCCGCCGACGGGGCCGGTGATCGAGAAGGCCGCACCAGCGGCGACCGCCGAGCAGACTGGATTGGCGTCGTAGTGAACATCAGGCAGGTCCATGACCAGGCTCGGCGTGATCGTGCGTCCGAAATAGCTCAACGACACCCGCGCAGAGACCTGTGCATCAAGGTCACCGCAGCTGATCCCGAGGATCTCCGGCAGTGCAGCGCGCGCCTTGGCAATCAGCGTGAGATGGCCGGAGTCGAGCAGCAGCGTGAGGTAGTGGAGAAAGGCTGTCGTCGCGGGCAACGGATCGGGCATGGGCACGGCTTGCACGTAGCGGCCCGAGCCGGCGCTGTATGGCGTCTCGCTTTCGAGGCGCTGCAGACCGTCGTGGTGGGTCAGGTAGTCGTCGGCAAGGCGCCACCGAAGCGACTCGACCTCGTCCTTGATCTCGCGCGCGATCCGCTGATCTGCCGCTTCCAGTTCAGCTTGGGTGGCCGGGCCGCCGTTGTTGTTCCTGGTGCGTTCCTCATCAATGTACTGGTTGCGCTTGCCGCGAACGGTCGACTCGATGTGGGGGCGCTGCTGTTCTGCCCGAGGGCGCTGCTCCTCGGCGGCCTTCTCGCGCACAAGCTTGCGGATGGTCGAGCGGACGGCCGGCCGGCCGATGACGAGATCAAAGCCCCGCGCGGACAGGAAGATCCCGAACCGCTCTGCCGGGATGCGGCCTGTCGCGGTCGGCCTGTCGTCCTGCACCCAGTCGCTGGGCTGCGAGGCGATGTCGGAGTTCACCTTGGCTGCTGCTGAGCCGCCAGAAGCTCCGGCGTGGTAATAGCCGAAGATTGCGAAGGTGGTCCGGTCGATCCAACGAAATTCCGGGAACGCGGACAGCTGCCCGGGCGAATCGCTGTCCTGCCCGGGCTTCACGCGAAAGGTCAGGTCGATTCGTCCATCGAGCGTCGCCAGCGCCTGCCGAAGAACGTTCTCGATGGCCTGTTCCGCGATGCCTGCGTTGCCCTGTCCAACGAGGCCCTCGACGTCGCCGCGCGAGGTGTCGGTCAAGACGACGGAGATGGCGCAACGGTCGAATGGCAGTGTCGGGTTCCAGTCGTCGACGGTCGGGCTGGGTGTCGATGGTGTGGCCAGAGCCTGTTCGAACTCCGGTGCCGGGACCGTGACGAGCACGGTACCCTCCAATCCAGTCGCGGCTTGGTTGCCGATCTGGAACGAACAGTCTCGAAGGTCGATTTCGACGCGGGTCGTGGGCGATTGCAAGACGGGCCGGAGATACGCTTCGGCGATGAGCCGGAACTGCGCACCATTGCCGGCAATGGTGGTTTGAGCGTCGAGGACGAAGGGTCCACCGAAAAGGTGGATGTCGTTTCCCTCGGGATCTTTGGCCAGTCGGCGCTTGTTGACCGTATCTGACAGTGTGCGTGTTGAAAGTTCGATCAGCAGATCGAATCCCGCCAGGTCGGCCATGTCAGTTCCCCTCGATGATCACGCGGCCACACGACCGCTGCCCTGTAATACGCGACTTGACCAGAACTCCGGACAGGCGCTCCAGCCTGTTCTACAGGTGACCGAGATCGCAGCCCGCAGGGCGGGCACGGTGCCGCGCGCTGCAGCGACTTGCCTCAGGTTTCTGAGGCATCTGAGCAAGGTACTCAGCGCGGCCGTTGAGGGGGACCGCCGGCTCGCCGGTTCTTTCTAGACCCGCTACGTTCACGCGTACGGAGAGAAGATGACATGTATCGCAACACATTGCAACCCCTCTCTAGCGCCGAGCATGGACATCGTTACGCATTCATTAGCGCGCTGCAACTCACGCAGCATCGGTGGCAGAAAGAGAGCATGAGGCGCAAGTCTCCTACCACCAACCAACTTGTCGACTGAGGTTTGCCTGTAGCGCCAATCATTGCATCGACTCGTCTGGGCTGGGCACGCACTGCCTATGGCGCTGCCGCAGAGACCGCAAAGTTGAGCCTTGGCAAACAACCCGTGCTGTGCGATTGTTCGGGTGGTTTCGGCGTCGCCCGAGGATCCGTTCAAATGGGTTGGCGATGTTGAGACAAGTGTTCCCCTCGGCCTCTTGGTATCCAAGTCTTGCCTCCAGGTTCAGCTACCCCCACTACAGCGCACCTGGTCGAAGTAGGAGACGATAGTGACACTCGACTCGCTCGAAATGCTGATGCCCGCTGTCGCCAGGGCAGTGAAGGAGAAGCCCAACGTCGTGGGTTTTGGCATTGGCTACAAACGGGTGAAGGGACAAAGGACAAGTCAGCTCGGCTTCACTGTGTTTGTAAGTCGCAAGCTGTTTGTGGGCGGCGATCACGCCGTTCCCGCTTTTGTCGAAGGTGTCCCGACGGACGTTGTTGAGTCAGGACAATTCGTCCCTGGCGCCAATGTCGGCCCGTTTCGCCCTATCCCGGGTGGAGTGCTCATTTCGCCAATTCGCGGCGCGGGGGGGACGCTTGGGTGCTACCTGCGCTGTGAGGCCTATGGTGGCGTTTTCATGCTGTCTAACAACCATGTTCTGGCGCGATACGGCAACGTCAGGGCTGGGAGCTTCGTGCAGCAGGGCGACATCACAACTGTCGCACGCGTATTCCGCTATCCGATCCTGGGCGACTTGTCCGACGTCGATTGCGCAGTTGCGCAAATGGTGCACATCACTGGGGACGGCAACTCACCTGACGCTCAGTCAGTTTTGATCGACTATCTAGGCGCGCCGAATCTCGTGCCGGGTTGGGTAGGGGAAGATTCCGTTGACGTCGCGATCGCCCATGCAAACCTCACGGGTGGCGTTTCGACCGACGATGTAATTGCATTCCATGTCGACGCTCCAGCGGGCGAGAACATGGGATATCTCCGTGTGCTGCCGGCCCTAGGAGGATCCAGCCCCGTGGAGGCGATCGGAGGGTGGTTTGGAACGGACACTCAAGCCGCCGGGCTCGCAGTGCTGGACATTGACGGCGACTCGTCCATGGATGCAGTCGTCTTCTTCATCGATCATCAGCCGGAAGGCAATCGTGGCTACTACCGCATAGGACACGAGCTGCGTGCGAATGGGAAGTGCACGACATGGGATGAGCCGGTCGCAATCGGAGGTTCTTGGGGCACACAGACGGCGGGTGGTGGCATCGCGGTGGTCGATCTAAGCGGTAACGGCAAGCCGGATTTAATTACTTTCTTTGTCGATGCTCCCCATGGCGAGAACGCTGGCTACCTACGGATCGGCCATGACTTCGACGCTGCGACCGGCTTGGCTTCGTGGATCAATGACGCTATTGCGCTGCCGGGTCCGTGGGGAGACGACACACAAGGCGCGGACATTACGTGGCTTGGCCGGGATGCCGGTGGCTTGCACATCTTTCTCTTAATGCATATCGACAACCCCCCGGGAGAAAACAGTGCGTGGTATCGCACCGTGCTGATTGACGCGACCGGCAACTACGTGAGCAGCGACGGCCCGCACAGAGCGGTAGGGTGGTTCGGCAGCGATTCACAGGGCTTGGGTGTCTCGGCGACGCTTACAGCATTCGGCACGGAAGTGACCGTGGCAGCCATCGATGCCCCGCCGGGTGCCAACTCAATGTCCTTACGGCGTGCCGATGCACTACCGGGAGCGCCACGACGCTTGGGCGCTCCTCTGACCGGCGCGACGCCGTCGTATCTGGGCCAACACGTTTGGAAGTCCGGACAGAGAACGGAGGTCAGCGACGGCGAGGTAGTCGCGATTTCTGCAAGTATTCTCGTGACCCCTGGCGGGGCATACGCGCGATACTGGACCGTTCAAAACATCATCGCCGAGCCGTGCATAACGAACGGCGGAGATTCCGGATCCGCGTTCGTCGATGGCCACGGTCGGGTTGCGGCGCTGTACCACTCTGGCACAACCGACGCATCAACGATGTTCTCGGCGGCCAGCCGCATCGATCTGGTGTTGGAGAGACTTCGCCTATCGTCCCCTTATGCTGTTGGCGGCTGGGTAGGCAGTGAGAGCATGGGCGGGAGCATCGCGGCGGTCCGATGGCCCGTCTCCACCGACTTGGTGGTTGTGCACATCGACCAAACGCCTGCTGGAGGAGTTGGCTACTTCCGCGTCGGCTTTGCAATCGACACGAACGGACAAGTTACGGGAACCCAGCCCTGGACGCGCCCGGCTACGATCGGCAACTGGAAATCTCAGTCCTCGCAAAGCGTCGGCGTTGCGGTAGCAACACTACCCGGGTCATCAAAGCCTTGTGTTGTCGTGCTTCGCCTAGACCACTTCGGAAATCGCAACGAGGCTTGGCTGCATATCGGTCGCGACCTTGACCATACCGGTGCTGTAGCCGGCGGGTGGACCGTTGTACCGGTCGATTCATGGCGCGATGGGAACTGTCAAGGCCTCGACATCGCAGTCGCCGACCTAGGAACGGGAAAGCCCGACTTAATCGTTCTGCATGTTGACAATTTGGCGGGCGAAAACGTCGGCTGGTATCGCGTCGGCCGCGGTCTATCGGCAGATGGAACTGTCCAAGAGTGGCGCGATTGGCTTCCCGTGCCTGGTTGGTGGGGCACCGAGACGTCGGGGGCAGGCATAGCGGTCACACAGCTTGACAACGATGCACGTCCTGAAATCATCGTGTTTCATGTTGACAATGCGCCAGGCGCCAATATGGGCTTCTATCGAATCGGCTTTAATGTGGATGCGAACGGTTTGGCGACTCACTGGTCCGCACCCGTTTCCTTCGGCGGGTCATGGGGCACGGAAACCCAAGGGGCTGGCCTTACCGTCGCAGACATCACCGGAAGCAAACGGCCTGATCTCATCTGCCTGAACGTCGACAATCCGACGGGAGAAAACACCGCGTTTTACAGACTGCTCTACGACATCATGCCCAGCGGGCAACCCGCAGTGTGGTCAGTCGCTACTTGACGGCGAAAAGTAAGGCGCTTCGCCATCTTGGCTCTTCGCGCTGGGCCTTGGTCCTTCTGTCAAATCAGAAACCGGCGGGCGCTCCATCTACGCAGCCAGCAAGCGCAAAACCGACCGCTACCGTCGGCTCGAGCAACTCAACGACGCACCCGCTTGCCGTGCCATGAGACACGTAGTCCACGCACTGTTCGGTCAGGGTCAATAATCTAGTGGCGATCAAGATGGCGAGTCTGGGCTACCTCTGCTATCGCCTTGGCGAACGGTCAGAGCTCCCCGGCCTGAGTCGCGCGGACACGAACCAGGTGACCGTCGCTTTGCGGCAGCCGAACCTCAGTCAGACGCACCTCGTCTAGGGGCCGTTGTTCAGCGATGAAGGTGCGATTGCTTGC
>JBDUDZ010000150.1:0-5929 GCA_040002635.1 Rhodoglobus sp. | reverse complement strand
ACATCATGACAATGACAGATCCGGTCGCAGACCTGCTGACCAGACTGCGCAACGCCAACTCGGCGTACCACGACACGGTCTCGCTGCCCAGCAGCAAGCTCAAGTCGCACCTTGCGGAGATCCTCAAGACCGAGGGCTACATCTCCGCCTGGAAGGTGGAGGACGCTCGCGTGGGCCAGACCCTCACGATCGACCTTAAGTACGGCCCGAATCGCGAGCGCTCCATCGTGGGGATCAAGCGGGTGTCAAAGCCCGGCCTGCGCGTGTACGCGAAGTCGACTGAGATTCCCAAGGTTCTCGGCGGTCTCGGCGTGGCCATCCTGTCAACATCCTCCGGTCTGCTGACCGACAAAGAGGCTTCGTCGAAGGGCGTGGGTGGGGAAGTCCTCGCCTACGTGTGGTAACCGACAATGTCACGTATTGGAAGACTCCCCATTGACGTCCCCGCGGGCGTCGAGGTGAAGATCGACGGCCAGTCCGTCGCTGTTAAGGGCCCCAAGGGCGAGCTGTCGCTCGTCGTTGCCAGCCCGATCGAGGTCGCCTTCGAAGACGGCCAGGTGCTCGTCACCCGCCCGGACGACGAGCGCGTATCGCGTTCGTTGCACGGCCTCACCCGCACCCTCATCGCCAACCAGATTGTCGGCGTAACTGACGGGTACAGCAAGGGCCTCGAGGTCGTCGGTACCGGTTACCGTGTAGCGGCAAAGGGCGACTCGATCGAGTTCGCTCTCGGCTACTCGCACTCGATCACGGTTGATCCCCCCAAGGGCATCAGCTTCACCGTCGAGGGCAACAACAAAGTAACCGTTGTCGGCATCGACAAGCAGGCCGTCGGCGAAGTCGCGGCCAACATTCGTAAGTTGCGTAAGCCGGAGCCCTATAAGGGCAAGGGTGTGCGCTACGCGGGCGAGGTTGTCCGTCGCAAGGCCGGAAAGAGTGGTAAGTAGACATGGGTCTCATAACCAGGGGTAAGAGCAAGTCGGCGGCCAAAGACCGCAGGCACGCGCGCCTTCGCAAGAAGGTCGTGGGCACTGAATTGCGCCCGCGTCTCGTCGTCACCCGTTCGGCCCGCCACGTATTCGTGCAGGTCGTGGATGACTCCAAGGGATTCACCCTCGCATCCGCATCGACCCTCGAGGCCGACATGCGCACGTTCGATGGTGACAAGACGGCCAAGGCGAAGAAGGTTGGCGAACTCGTTGCCGGCCGCGCCAAGAAGGCCGGCGTCGACGCCGTCGTATTCGATCGTGGTGGCAACCGTTACGCAGGACGCGTCGCGGCAGTCGCTGACGGAGCTCGTGAAGGTGGACTGAACCTGTGAGCGAAAACGAAGCTGTTACAAGCGAAACTAACAAGGAGCAGGACGTGGCCGCAGAGCCCACCGAGGCCGCAATCGAGGTCACCGCTGAAGCAGTGGTGGATGCCCCGGCTACCGACCTGGCGAACGAGCCCCGCGAAGCCCGCCGTGGCGGTCGCGAGCGCAACCCCAACCGTGATCGTGGTAACGCCCGTGACGCCGAGAAGAGCCAGTTCCTCGAGCGCGTCGTGACGATTAACCGCGTCTCCAAGGTCGTGAAGGGTGGTCGTCGCTTCAGCTTCACCGCCCTCGTGGTCGTCGGCGATGGCAACGGCATGGTCGGGGTCGGCTACGGCAAGGCCCGCGAAGTGCCAACCGCAATCTCCAAGGGCGTCGAGGAGGCGAAGAAGAACTTCTTCCGCGTCCCCCGCGTCGGAGTTACTATCCCGCATCCCGTGCAGGGCGAGGCCGCAGCCGGCGTCGTGCTGCTGCGTCCGGCATCCGCCGGTACCGGTGTTATCGCCGGTGGCCCGGTGCGCGCCGTACTCGAGTGCGCGGGCATCCACGATGTGCTGAGCAAGTCGCTCGGCTCGTCGAACACGATAAACATCGTGCACGCGACAGTGGCTGCCCTCAAGCAGCTCGAGGAGCCCCGCGCGGTCGCCGCGCGCCGCGGCCTCCCGGTCGAGCACGTCGTCCCGGCACGCCTCCTGCGTGTCGAGGCTGAAGCTAAGGCAGGTGTCTGATGGCCGCGCGCCTGAAGGTGACCCAGATCAAGTCCAAAATCAGTGAAAAGCAGAACCAGCGCGACACCCTGCGCAGCCTCGGGCTGCACCGCATCGGTGATGTTGTGGTTCGCGAGGACAACGGCCAGAACCGTGGCTATGTTCGCACTGTCGCCCACCTCGTCAAGGTCGAGGAGATTGACTAATGGCTGAAGAAGAGAAGAAGAAGGCGCCGGCAAAGGCCGCTGCCCCCAAGGCTGCGCCCGCCAAGGTCGCCGCTGACAAGCCCGCTGCCGCCAAGGCCGCGCCGAAGGTCGAAGCCGCCCCCAAGGCGGCCGCAGCCAAGAGCGAGACAACCGCTGCAGCCGCCAAGGCACCTGCCGCAAAGGCCGCGCCGGCGAAGAAGGCTCCCAAGGCCGACGTTCCGTCGCGCCCACAGGTGCTCAAGGTTCACCACCTGCGCCCCGCAGCCGGTGCCAAGAAAGACCGGACCCGCGTCGGACGCGGTGAAGGTTCAAAGGGCAAGACTGCAGGCCGTGGAACCAAGGGAACCAAGGCCCGCTACCAGGTGCGCCCCGGATTTGAGGCTGGCAATATCGGCTTCGTCATGCGTGCACCCAAGCTGCGAGGATTCAAGAACCCGTTCCGCGTGGAGTACCAGGTGGTTAACCTCGAGAAGCTGGCCGAGCTGTACCCCAAGGGTGGCGAGGTCACCATCGGTGACCTGGTCGCCAAGGGCGCGGTGCGCAAGAACGAGAAGGTCAAGGTTCTCGGTGATGGCGACATTGCGGTTAAGCTGACTGTTGCAGTCGACAAGGTCTCCGGCTCTGCTGAGCAGAAGATCGTTGCCGCTGGCGGTTCGATCAAGTAATACCTCCTTGGGAGTTTCGAGTGGGGTTGCCTGATGGTGGCCCCACTCGACCGCAGTACATAGATATCGGAGGCCCTTGTGTTCAGAGCTGTCGCGCGGATCCTCCGCACGCCTGACCTTCGCAGGAAGATCGGGTTCACGCTCGGCATTGTTGCGCTGTTCCGTCTCGGTTCGTTCATCCCGGCGCCGTTCGTGGATTTCAAACAGGTTCAACTCTGCCTGGCCGACACGTCGGGGACTTCAGGCCTGTACGACCTCGTCAACCTGTTCAGCGGCGGCGCGTTGCTCCAGCTGTCGATCTTCGCGCTCGGCATCATGCCGTACATCACCGCCTCGATCATCGTGCAGTTGCTGCGCGTGGTAATTCCGCACTTCGAGACCCTCTACAAGGAGGGCCAGGCTGGCCAGTCCCGTCTGACGCAGTACACCCGCTATCTCACGATCGCGTTGGGCGTGCTCCAGTCGACGACCCTCATCACAGTCGCTCGCAGCAATGCGCTCTTCCCGAGCTCGTCGGCGAACTGCCAAGACATCATCGACCCCTCAATCCAGTGGCACGGCGTGATGCTCATGGTCATCACGATGACCGCCGGCACCGGGCTCATCATGTGGATGGGCGAACTCGTGACCGAGCGCGGCATCGGCAACGGGATGTCGCTGCTTATCTTCACGTCGATCTCGGCTCGCTTCCCCGGCTCGCTTAGCAGCATCTACCAGGCCAAGGGCCCAGAAATCTTCATCGGCGTGATCGCGATCAGCATTGTGATCATGGCTGCCGTCGTGTTTGTCGAGCAGTCGCAACGACGCATTCCCGTCCAGTACGCGAAACGTATGGTGGGCCGGCGAACGTACGGCGGCAACAACACGTACATCCCAATCAAGGTCAACATGGCCGGTGTGGTGCCAGTGATCTTCGCGTCGTCGCTGCTGTACCTGCCTGCCCTGATCGCACAGTTCAACCAGCCGAAGGCGGGGCAAAAGCCCGCTGAGTGGGTTACCTGGATCCAGAGCTACCTCACCAAGGGCGACGAGCCGCTCTACATGTTGATGTACTTCCTGCTCATCATCGGGTTCACCTACTTCTACGTTGCGATCACTTTTAATCCCGAAGAGGTCGCCGACAACATGAAGAAGTACGGCGGATTCATCCCGGGAATCCGGGCTGGTCGCCCGACTGCGGAGTACCTGGACTACGTGCTCACGCGGGTCACTCTTCCCGGCTCGCTGTATCTCGGGTTGATAGCCCTGATACCCCTTGTCGCGCTTGCGGTGGTGGGGGCGAATACGAACTTCCCGTTCGGTGGCGCCAGCATCCTGATCATCGTCGGTGTGGGCCTGGAGACTGTCAAACAGATTGATTCCCAGCTGCAGCAGCGACACTACGAGGGCCTGCTCCGTTGAGCCGCTTGCTGCTCATCGGGCCACCGGGTGCAGGCAAGGGCACACAGGCGGCGCGGCTCTCGCACGCTTACCTGATTCCGGCAATTTCGACCGGCGACATTTTCCGCAGCAACGTCAAGAATGAGACGGCGTTGGGCAAGATGGCCAAGGCGTACATGGATGCTGGCGACAACGTGCCTGATTCGCTCACCAACGACCTCATCCGCCACCGTCTCGCCGAACAGGATGCACAGAACGGCTTCCTCCTCGATGGATACCCGCGCACGACCGATCAGGTTCGTGAGTTAGATGTCTTTCTCGAAGGCCACGGCACCGCGCTCGATGCTGTGATCGAATTGGTCGCCGACCCGGATGTCGTTGTCGAGAGACTGCGCAAACGGGCTGTCGAAGAGGGTCGCAGCGACGATGACGAAGCTGTGGTCCGTCACCGCCTCGAGGTCTACCGCGAGCAAACCGAGCCACTCATCGACGTCTACGACGGCCGGGCGGTGCTCGTGAAAGTCGACGCCCTCGGACCAATCGATGACGTGACCGCCCGGATAGTCGAGGCTCTCGCCCAGCGCGGCATTGCCCTACCAGACGCCGCCTCGCACTGAGGTTGGCCCATGGCCTTCGGCAACCGGAAAATCTACAAGACTCCCGGAGAGTTGCGCCTCATGGTCGCGCCCGGGCTGGTGACCGCGGCCTCGCTGGCTGCGGTCCGCGCCGCGGTGCAGCCAGGCATTACGACACGGGAACTCGACGCGATCGCTGAGTCGACAATCAGGGGCGCGGGTGGGGTGCCCAACTTCATGAAGGAGCCGGGCTACATCCACACGCTGTGCGTCTCGGTCAATGACGAGGTAGTTCACGGGGTGCCTGGGCCGCGCGTGCTGCGGGCCGGTGACATCGTCTCTGTTGATAGTGGTGCGGAGCTGGGCGGCTGGAATGGTGATGCCGCCTTCACGATCGTCGTACCCGATCCAGATCGTCCAGAGGTTGTTGTCTCTCGACAGGCATTGGCAGATGCCACCGAGCACGCCCTCTGGGCGGGAATCGCCTCGCTGGCCACTGCACGCCACCTCAACGAGCTCGGCGCCGCGATCGAGGATGCTGTTGCCGAACGCGGCAACTACGGCATTCTCGAGGAATACGTCGGCCACGGTATCGGGCGCTCGATGCACGAGGAACCGCCGGTGTTCAACTACCGAGTTCGCGGCGACGGACCGGAGGTGCGTCCCGGGCTGGTCATCGCCATCGAGCCGATGGTCACCGCGGGCGCTATCGAAACCCACGTGCTTGCCGACGACTGGACGGTTGCCACCGACGATGGCCTGGATGCCGCGCACTGGGAGCACTCCGTCGCCGTTCACACCGACGGCATCTGGGTGCTCACGGCAGCCGATGGCGGGGCGGCGGGGCTCGCTGCGTTCGGGATCACTCCGACGGCGTTCGCCTGAAGCACAGCTTCGGCAGGGAAGTTGGTAGCAATACCCCCGAAAATCACCTAAGCTTGATCTTTGGTGTTTCCGGCCGATTTTGTCGTGCCCGCGGTTCTCTTGAGACAGGTCTCCAGAGGGCATGGGCTTTCGGCATGGGCGGAGCCACCAAATCCCCGCAGACCAGCGGAATCCCACTTATAGCGACGAAGAGGCT
>JBDUDZ010000149.1:0-5951 GCA_040002635.1 Rhodoglobus sp. | reverse complement strand
TGCCCGAGGCGACGACCTCTTTTTCGAAGTCGACGATCTGCCCGTAGCGCGCCTCAATCACGTCCGGTGCCGAGTAGCCGTGCACGCGATGGATGAGCACGTCTTCGTAATGGGAGCGGTCGAAGACGCCGATGCGGCCGGGCGTCGGCAACTCGTTGCGCACCCGCCAGAGGAAGTCGTGCTTCTTCTCCTCGTCGGTCGGAGCCTTGAACGCGTGCAGGTGCACTCCCTGCGGGTCAACCTGACCCACGACGTGGCGGATGATGCCGCCTTTGCCCGCGGTGTCCATGGCCTGCAGCACCAGAAGCACACTGCGCTTGCCGCCCGCCGTGCTGTCCGCGTAGAGGCGCTCCTGCACCATCCCGAGTTCGGCCCGATTTTTCTCGAGTTCTTTCTCCGCGACCTTGCGGCCCTTCACGCCCGGAGTGGATGAGGTGTCCACTGCGGAGAGGTCAAAGTCGGCGGTGGCGGGGCTCAGCGTGCTCATGGGGTAAGGGTAGTCTGCGACCTATTCGCGCGGCAGGGGCACCTCGACGACGACCGGCCCCCCGGATGCCGTGAGCGCCTGGTCGAGCCCCCCGCGGGTATCGACGCGCAGGTAGTCCCAGCCGTACGCACCAGCGAGCTGTTCCACCGACGCCTGTTGCGGCGTCAGAAGCACGCGATCGAACGCGGTGCCGCCCTGCCTTCCCACTTCCAGGCCGTCGAAGATGGTGCCGCCGTTGTCGTTGCCGACGATCACCTGGATCCGCGGCTTCTGCTCCCCCACACCGAACAGCAGCGCTCCGATGTCGTGGAAAAACGCGAGGTCGCCCAGCAGCACGCGGGTGGTTCCTTGCGCCCCACCCGCCTGGCTGGCGAGCGCGATGCCGAGCGCCGTCGAGATCGTGCCGTCGATGCCGGCAAGCCCCCGATTGGCGTGCACCCCGATCTTTTTGCCGGTAAGCACCTTGTCCGCTTCGCGAATCAGACGGGACGCCCCGAGCACCAGCCGATCGTGCGGCCACGTCGCCCGCCAGACCGCCTCGACGAGGGCACGACGCGTGACAGGAGCGCGGGTCGCGGCAAGCTCGGCGCGAGCGTGTTCCCCTGCCGGCGCCGCGACATCCGGTGCCTGCTCTTCGGGCTCGATGAGCGCACGGGATGCCGCGACCCACCGCCCCACCCAGGACCGCTCATCGGCGGCTCCCACGACGCGCACGTCATCCGCGAAGACGGAGACCCGGTGCCCCGGGTTGTAGTCGTCGGCTGAGCGGCCGCGCACCACGATCGTCTCCACACCCTCGCGCTGGATGAGCGCGGGCACCTCGCGGCTGAGAGTGGGATGCCCGAACACGATCACCCGTGCCACCCGATCGCCGAAGTTGGCGGTATCGAGCAGCTGGCGGTATGCAACGACCAGGTTCGGGCCGAAGTGGGCTCCGCTCGCGACCTCCGCCAGCAGCGGTGCGCCAAGTTCGCGCGCAACCTCCTCGGCGCGCTCGCCCGAGCCGGAGCCGGCCACCACGACAGTGCCCGGCAGTTGGGGAAGCTCGAGCACGTTCGGCGCCACCGGAACGGGACGGGTCCACAGGTCGGGCAATGTGTCTGCGACGGTGACCTCGCGCGGGGCCGAGGGCTCGTACGTGAAGGGCGAGGAGAGCGGCTCGGCGAAGGAGAGGTTGAGGTGGACGGGGCCGGAGACGTGGGCGAAGACGTCACGGGCTAGTTGCGCTGCGGCATCCGTTTCGCCGGGCTCGCCGGTGGGGGCGCCGACATCCCAGGTGCGCTGGACCGCAGCCCCGAAGATGCCCGGCTGGTCGGTGGTCTGGTTAGAGCCGACGCCGCGCAGCGCCTCGGGGCGGTCTGCGGTCAGCACGATTATCGGCACGCCGGAGTGGTGTGCCTCGAGTACTGCCGGGTGCAGGTTTGCGACAGCCGTGCCCGAAGTGGTGATGACGACCACCGGAACACCCGTCTCGGCGGCCAGGCCGAGCGCAAGGAAAGCGCCAACCCGTTCATCGATGCGCACCCGCAGCCTGATCAGGCCGAGCCGGTCGAATTCGGCCGCGACGAGGGCGAGCGCTTGCGATCGCGACCCTGGGCTGAGCACGACGTCGCGCACGCCGAGGCGCACGAACTCGTCGAGCAGGGCTACCGAGAATGCGGTAGCCGGCGACTTAATCCTTTGTGGGCTGGTCATCGTCGAGGTCGGCGAGTTCCTGTTCAAGGCGACGAATGCGTTCGTCTTGCTCCTCGTCGCGGCGCAGGTTGCGCAGGAACGCGGGATCGTCATCCGGCGCGACCATACGCCGCTGGTCGCTGCCCTCGAGCCGCTGGCGGCCCACGAAGAACCACAGCAACGCGCCGATCAGGGGAAGGATGATGATGATCACCAGCCAGGCCGGTCGGTTCAGCGCGCGGATCCGCCGCCTGTCTATCAGGCTGACGTCTACGAGCGCGAAGATGTCGAACGCCACCGTAAGGAAGGCGAGAACGACATACAACCGCACCATGTCGCAATTGTAAGCTCGCAAGCGCTTCGCCCAATGCCTGCCTACACTGGCATGGTGAAACCGTGGCTTCAGTACTCGCTCATCCGCCTTGGAGTTTTTGCTGTCGCCCTGACCGTGCTCATCCTTGTCGGTCTCGAGCCTGTCCCTGCGGCGATCATCGCTGCCCTGCTCGGGTTGTGCGTCGGGTACATCTTCTTTGGTTCGCTCCGCGCCCGCGTGGTAGCCGAACTCGCCCAGCGCCGCGCCGCCGTGACGCCCCCCAGGAAAGACGCCGATGCCGAAGCGGAAGACGCCCGCATAGACAGCTAGAAGGCGATCGCCCAGCCCAGGCCAAGCCCGAACACCAAAGCGGTCAGGGCGGTCAATCGCAGGGCGAGCACCAGCTCGGCCGGGGCCTTTGCCGTCAAGGTGATCAGCACGGTCGGCACGGCCGCCAGCAACGCGAAGTAGACGAGGTAGGCGTTCTGGTAGAACACCACGAAGAACGCGAGGATCGCAAAGGGCGCGAGCACCATGACCGTGAAGACTATGCGGGATGCCCGGTCGCCGATGCGCACAGCAAGCGTCTTTTTGCCGGCGAGCGTGTCTTGCGCGATGTCACGGATGTTGTTGACCATGAGCACCGCACAGGCGAACAGCCCGGCCGCGACGCCGCCGAGCCAGCTCTCGAGGTTGACTGTTCCGGCCAGCACGAAGGTCGTGCCCGCGGTGGCCACAATGCCGAAGAACACGAAGACGAACACCTCGCCGAGACCCGCATAGCCGTAGGGCCGCTTGCCGCCGGTGTAGAACCAGGCCGCGAGGATTGCAACTGCACCCACCGCGATGAGCCACCAGACCTGAGTGCGGTACACGATCACCAACCCGGCTGCAGCAGATAACGCAAAGAACACGAGTGCGACGATGAGCACGGTGCGGGGCTTCGCTGCGCCCGATGCAGTTAGCCGACGCGGGCCGACACGATACTTGTCGGTGCCCCGCACGCCATCCGAGTAGTCGTTGGCAAAGTTGACGCCGATCTGCAGGAAAAGCGCGACGGCCAGGCAGAGCAGGGCGCGCAGCCAGTGCCAGCCGGGCCCGCCATCGTCGTGGGTGAGGATGTAGCCTGCCGCGGCGCCGAGGGCAACCGGAGCGATCGAAAGCGGGAGGGTCTGCAGCCTGGCGGCGGCAATCCAGTCACCGGCGGTGGCCTTTCGCACCGACGCGACACCCGGCGGCAGTCCGCCGGGGCGTCTACCTTTCTTCGCTCCCTGCCTCTTGGCCTGGGCCAGCTGTGCGGCCTTCATCTGCGAGGCGGCGCTCTGGGCCGGAATGGACTTGGGATCGATGCGCTGCTGCCTGGGGTTAGCCACGGAGCAGATTCTAGCGAAGCGCGCTTGTTGCAAGCCTCACGCGGTCGGGCTTACCCGAGGGCAGTAGCGGGATCGCATCGACGACGATCACGCGCGCAGGTGCCGCTGCTCGCCCCAGAGACTCTGTGATTGCCTTGCGAAGATGGGCGAGCGCGACCTCGGCCGTGGCAATGACGACCGGCACCTGCCCCCACTCGGCGCTCGGGGCGGGCACAACTACTGCATCGTGGAGCCCGGGCAGCGCGCGAACCGCGAGCTCGACTTCGGCAAGGGAAACCTTCACTCCCCCAGAAACGATCACGTCGTCGGCGCGGCCCGTGATGTGCAGGATGCCGTCTCGGAGCTCGCCCGTGTCATCCGTGCGGTACCAGCGGCGGCCGCCACGCTCACTGAAGGCCGCCGCGGTGCGCAGCGGGTCGTCGAGGTAACCCTCGGCGAGGGTGCTGCCGGCCAACTCGACGCGGCCGTCGACGATTTCGACAACGGAATCCCCCACCGGGATGCCGTCATAGACGCAGCCTCCGCTCGTCTCGCTAGAGCCGTAGGTTCGGGTCACGTTCAGGCCGAGCTCGAGCGCGCGGGCGAGCAGATCGGCGGGCGCCGCCTGCCCGCCGACCAGGATGCGATCAAAGCGCCGCAACACGTCGATCGCCGCGTCGTCGCCGAGGAGCCTCGCCAGTTGCACCGGCACGAGCGCCGTGTAGCGCACGGGATGACGCATCACCCCGGCAGCGGTGATGAAGTGGCCGGTCTCGAAACCCGTGTCGAACCCGTTCATCACCTGCACGTCGGTGCCGGCAGCGAACGACCGAGTGAGCACGTTGAGGCCGGCGATGTAGCTCAGCGGCAGGGCAAGCAGCCATTGGCCGGGGCCGCCGAGTGCGGATTCCGCCGCCGCAGCGCTGGCGAGGAGGGCATCAGCAGAGAGCTCTACCCGCTTGGGTCGGCCAGTCGATCCACTGGTTTCGACCACGACCGCGACTCGCTTGGCGACAGCCGCGGGTAGCGCGGTAGGCGAAGCCGCATGGGCCATCATCGCAGGGCCGTCTCCGGAAAGCGCGGCTCGCAGCGCCTCGGTGACGGCGTGCGCATCCGCGGCATTAACCACCGCGAGTGGCCTGGTCATCCGGCCTGCACACCACCGATGAAACGCAACACGAGCAGTAGCACGAGCGGGTTCGCGACGACTCCGGCGATGACCCCGATCACGCCAGAGCGACGGCCCATTCCCAGAATCAGCGCAGTGACTCCGGCGACAACCGCAAGCACCGAGAGCCCAATAGCCCCGTAGGCCAGTGTCGTGCCCGTGCCGTAGTCACCCGCGCTGGATACCACGATTCCGACGATGAGCGCGGCGACGGTGAACGCGGCGAGGACGAGAGCGAGGATGCCCAGCAGCGGGGTACGGCGTCGGTCGGCGGGGACGGGAGGTGCGGCATCCGCCGGCTCGTCCTCACCCTCGATGAACATCGGCACGATCTTGAGCCCTGATTCGGGATCATGCCGCTCGATTGTCACGAAAGTCACCCTAGCCGACCCTCCACTTGCCAGACTGGGGCAATGTTGCCGCCGCTCGATGACCTACTCGCCACCGCCCGCGTCGTAGCCCTTCCCCTGGTAACTCGGTTCCGGGGCGTCGATGTCCGCGAAGCGTTGCTGCTCGAGGGGCCGAACGGGTGCACAGAGTTCTCGCCTTTCACGGAGTACAACGATCACGAGGCATCCACCTGGCTTGCCGCGGCAATTGATTTTGGCTGGGCTGCAACCCCGCCGCTCTTCCGCGACTCGATCCGCGTCAACGCCACACTGCCCGCAGTGCCCGCCGCCCGGGTCGCTGACGTGCTCGCCCGCTTCGCCGGCTGCCGCACCGTGAAGATCAAGGTTGCCGAACCCGGTCAGAGCCTCGCGGATGACACGGCGCGCGTCGCCGCGACTCGCGCATGGCTGGGCGCCGAGGGTCGCATCCGCGTCGACGCGAACGGCGGCTGGAACGTCGACGAAGCGGAGCACGCGATCCACGCTCTCGCCGAGTACGACCTGGAGTACGTGGAACAGCCCTGCGCCACCGTCGACGAACTCGCCCAGGTGCGCAAGCGCGTGAAGT
>JBDUDZ010000148.1:0-5960 GCA_040002635.1 Rhodoglobus sp. | reverse complement strand
CTGACCCGGCCGCGCTGGTCGAGCGGCACCTGGTCGGGCAGCAGCGCCTGAAGCGCGGCGAGCACCATGTTCAGGGTGAGTTGGGAGAGGATCCACCCAATCGTGACGAGAACCAGGTTCGGGGCGAAACCGACGATCGCCAGGCCCACGATGCCGCCGAGAGCGCCGCCGATGATCCACGGCCGGCGCCGCCCGAGCACCGACCTCGTGCGATCACTCAGCGCGCCGGTCAGGGCGTTGGAGATGATCGCGAATAGCGCTCCGATCGCGGCAATGACGCCGAGGCTGGTCTCCTTGCCAGCAGGGTCGAGGTCGCCGACCTTGAATGCCAATGTGGCCGCGACGGGGGTGATAAGCGCGATGTACGCGCCGACGTAGCCGAAGGCATAGAGGGCGATGAACCCGGGCCTGGCCTTTTCGATGATCTGCATGGTGCTAAGACTGTGGATCTTTGCCCCGAAAAGCACAAGGGCTTTAGCGCAAATGGCGTTGCGTCAGTGCACGTATTCGAGCAAGTCGAAGCCCACCGTGCGCATCGCATCCAGCACGCGCAGGCGTGCCGGCAGCCCGTCGTCGTTGAACTGGATCGACACTGCGTAAGCCACGGCGCGGTTCTCGCCGCGCAATGCACCGGCCTCGGCGCGAACCCCGGTGTCCGTTCCGGTCTTGTTTACAAGAAGGGTGCTGTGATCGGCGCCCCGGTGCGAAAGGGGGTCGAGCCCGAAGGCACTCGCCACGAGCGACAGGTCGGTGTTGAGCGAGAGCCAGCCCATCACGCGCTGGCTCGTAAGCGGGTCTACGATCTCGCTGCGGGCGAGAGCGCCGAACAGCCAGCTGAGTTCGGCGGTGGATCCGACCGACAATTGGGGCGCGTCATCCGGCCCACGCGAATCGCGCACGAGGTCGAGCAATGCCGTGCGCATGAGCCCCAGCGACTCGGTGCGGGCGCGGACCGCGGGCAGGCCAACCTGGCGCAGCAGAACATTCGTCGCGAGGTTGTCGCTGGATGCCCCGACGAGGGTCGCGAGGTCGGCGACCGGAAGCGACGGCGCCTGCAGATGCTGCCAGATTCCGGAAGCGCCCACGGCATCGCGAGGGGTCTTATCGAGGATGCCAAAACCGGAGAAATCGCGGCTGGTCAACCGCGCAGATACCTCGATCAACAACAGGATCTTGCCGATGCTCGCGGTCGGCAGCACGATGCGGTCATCGATTGCCAACAGGGTCTTACCGGTGTTGAGATCGACTGCGCTCGCCGACACCTGCGCACCCTCGTACGACAGCTTTCCGAGCGCAGCAAAGGCGCTGGAGAAGTTTTCTCCTTCTCCAGCCCCCGAGTGTCGGGGCGCCCGCGGGGCGCGTACCCGATCCCGGCGTTCGCGGGTACGAGACGTCTCTACCAAATCGTGACGCGTTCTTTCGGATCAAGCCACAGGGCATCCGTGTCAGTCACGCCAAATGTCTCATAGAACTCGTCGATGTTGCGCACGATCTGGTTGCACCGAAACTCGTTCGGCGAATGCGGGTCAATCGAGATGAGACGGATTACCTCTTCGTCGCGGGCCTTGAGCTGCCAGGCCTGCGCCCACGAGAGGAAGAATCGCTCGGCACCCGAAAGCCCGTCGATCACCGGCGGCTCGGCGCCCTTGAGTGAGAGCAGGTATGCCTTCCAGGCGATCGAGAGCCCGCCCAGGTCGCCGATGTTCTCGCCGATCGTGAGCGCGCCGTTGACGTGATGGTCGGGCACCTGGCGCGGTGCCAGGCCGTCATACTGCGCGATGAGCGACTTGGTGCGAGCCTCGAAGGCGTCCCGGTCGGCCGCCGTCCACCAGTCGGTGAGCTTGCCGTCGCCGTCGTACTTCGAACCCTGGTCGTCGAAGCCGTGGCCGATCTCGTGCCCGATCACCGCGCCGATCGCGCCGTAGTTTGCCGCCGCATCCCGATCGGCATCGAAGAACGGAAACTGCAGGATGGCGGCCGGGAACACTATCTCGTTGAACCCCGGGTTGTAGTAAGCGTTGATCGTCTGCGGAGTCATGAACCACTCGTCGCGGTCGAGCGGCTTGCCGATCTTGCCGAGCTCGCGCTGGAACTCGAACTCGTTCGTCGCGCGGACGTTGCCGATCAGGTCGGCGGCGTCGATCTCGAGCGACGAGTAGTCGCGCCACTTCACCGGGTAGCCGATCTTCGGCGTGAACTTGTCGAGCTTCTCGAGTGCGCGCTTGCGCGTCTCGTCACTCATCCAGTCGAGGCTCGTGATGCTCTGGCGATAGGCCTCGATGAGGTTGGCGACAAGGGCATCCATCGCAGTCTTCGCAGCTTCGGGGAAGTGGCGCTCGACATAGATGCGCCCAACCGATTCACCGAGCGCGCCTTCCACAAGCGAGACGCCGCGCTTCCACCGCGCGCGCAACTCGGGGGTTCCGGTGAGGGTTTTGCCGTAGAAGTCGAAGTTTGTCTCGACGAAATCGCTCGACAGGTATGGCGAATTCGAGCGGATGACCTGCCAGGCCAGCCAGTCGCGCCAGGCATCCAGGTTGTCGGCCCGCAACACCTTCTCGAGCCCTGCCATGAAGCTCGGCTGGCGCACAACCACCTCGTCGAATGACCGGTCGGGCACGCCAAGTGCGGCCAGCCAGATGTCCATGTCGACGTCGCCGACCAGGTCATTCGCCGCCGACCAGAGCATCGGGTTGTAGGTCTTCTCGCTATCGCGGTTTGCCACGTTGTCCCAGTGGTGGCCTGCGATCTCGGTCTCGAGATCGAAAATACGCTGCGCACGCACGGCCGGATCAGACAGGCCCGCGAGCCCCAGCATCCGCTCCAGGTAGTCGGTGTACTTGGCCCGGATGTCGGCGAACTTCTCCTCGCGGTAGTAAGACTCATCGGGAAGGCCGAGGCCACCCTGCTCGATGAAGACCAGGTAGCGCTCGGGCTGGCCGGGGTCGTTGTCGACGAAGACCTGGAAGAAGCCGCTTGAGCCACCGCGCTCGAGGCGGCCCAGCGTCTCGAGCAGGTCGTTTATTGAGCTGACCGATTCGGCCTCGGCCAGTGCCGACTTGATGGGCTGCGCCTCAAGCGCCTGCACCCGCGCCTCGTCGAGGAAGCTCGCGTAGAGGTCCCCTACCTTTCGCGCCTCGGTGCCGGGATCGGCAGACTGCGACTCGATAATGATGTCGCGTACTGCCTTCTCCGCTTCCTCGGCGAGCAGGTAGAACGATCCATATCGGGCCTTGTCGCTGGGGATCTCGGTGCGGTCTATCCACTTGCCGTTGACGTGGCGAAAGAGGTCATCCTGCGCACGAACGGCTGGATCGAGATCTGCCAGCACGATTCCGGCATTCACTGGCACATCTGAACTCATGCGGGCCAGCCTAGTTCGCCAGAGTGACCGTTCAGTATCGGATCAGGAGCGCCGTTGCAGTTGATGCCACTCGGCGAGCACTTCGGGCATCCGGCGCTCAAGAAAAGCGAAGAAGTCGCTCATCTCTTGTACACGCTCGGCACCACGCGGGCCCAGGGTCGGCACAGCGCTGCCGGCCAGTCGGATGATGAGCTGGTAGAGATCGGTCTTCTCCATCGACGCCGAGTACCAAGCGTGCGCAGGCAGTTCGTACGCGAAGCGTCGGGTGCCCGGCAGCCGGTGCCGAAATATCATCCCGACTGTCGAGAGGTAGCGCACCGCACCGGAGATCGCCGCCGCGCTGGCCCCGAGCCGTTCGGCGAGTTGCTCAGCGGTGAGCATTCCCTCCTCGCTTGTCATTATCGACATCAGGACCGAGGCCGGCATGCGCGGGAAGCCATTTGCCGCGAGGGCGCTGACTATCTGGGCAACGGGATCGTCGCCCAGCGCGCGTTCGGTCTCGGTCATGAGGTCAATTGTCTCCTGCGCACGAGCGCCACCGAGAGCCCGAGGATGGCCAGCGCGACGGCCAGGATCGTCCACATCCCCACCCATTCCGGCTCCGGCCCAGGCACGGCCGGGGTGTGGGTGAACGGGCTGATATTGCGCACCCAATCCGGGAGCTTGAGTAGTCCACCGAACTGGCCGACGGCGAGCCCCGCGGCGATGAGCCCCCAACCGACCCCGACCGTCGCGCGCGGCAGCACCGCAAAGACCAGCGTGGTGGCCGCGATGAACGCGATTGCCGCGGGCACCTGCACAAGACCGGCGGCCAGGCTCGACCAGAAGCGGTCGGAGCCGCCATCTGCCGATAGGAACGAGAGCGAGGCGACAAGACCGGTGGCGAGCGAGACGATCACGGCCGACGCGACCGCGACGATGACGTAGTCGAGCAGCCAGCGAACCCGTCCCAGCGGGGCGGCGAGCACCAACTCGGCCCGGCCATCGGCTTCTTCCCCCCGCGCGCGCATGATTGCCTGCGCCCCCGCCGCGGCGGCGAGCACCCCGCCTATACCGAGGATCGCCACGACGAGCAGGTCGACGATGCTGCCCTTACCGCCGGGAACGAATCCGGCAAGGATGTCGTGCAGCGACCCCGAGACATCCAGCGTGTCCGCGATGCGCTGGGCCAGCAGCCCGCCCAGCGAGCCGAGCGCGGCTCCGCCGATCGCCCAGCCCACAACGCTCGGCCATTGCAGCCGCCAGGCCAGCGCGAGGTTGGAGCGCAGCGCGGCAGACCCCACCGCCCGGCCGCTCCGTTCGCGCAGCACACTCGAGCCGATGTCTCGTCGGGCCTGCATGACGAGGGCAACGCCGCAACTGAGCGCCGCAAGTCCGCCGGCGAGCCAGAGCGGTGATAGGTCGTTGCGGGTGAAGGCGAACACTTGTTGCCCCCAACCGATGGGCGAGAGCCAGCTCGGCCACGCACTCACGACGGTGAGGGTGGCGAGGTCCGGGGTTCCGAGCACGTCCCCGACCGCACGCAGCAGGAAGGCGACTCCGACGAGCGCTGCCGAGATGCTGTTCGCCGACCGCCCGGTTGGCGCGAGTTGGGACACCACCGCGGCGAGACCGACGAACGCGAGGCCCACTGCCGCCGATGCCAGCCCACCCACCCACGCGCCGGGGCCAGGCAGTCCGCCCGCGCTGAAGCCGAGGGCGACGACCACGCCGAGGACGGCGTTGGCAAGAACGCCAACCACGAACGTTGCCAGCAACGGTGTGATGCGGCCGACCGGAGTCGCGGCGAGCATCTCCATCCGTCCGCGCTCCTCGTCGGCTCGGCTGTGCCGCGTGACCATGAAGGTGCTCATGAGCGCGGCCATGATCGCGAGGTAGCAGAAGACCTGGAAGTTCACGTACGAGCCGAGGGTCGACCCGTTCGGTACGCCGCGGATGGCCAGCAGGGTCGGCGTCGCGATCGCGAGTTTCAGCACGCTGGCCCGGTCGGTATCCGTCGCGAACTCTGAGCCCACGCCCGACGCCCCGGCGAGTGCGAGCAGGCCGGTGGAGACAATCCAGATTGGCAAGATGACGCGGTCGCGGCGTAACCGCAACAGGATGAGGCGAAGCATCAGGCGTTGGCCTCCACCGGCTGGTCACCGTAGTGGCGCAGGAACAGCTCTTCGAGCGAGGGCGGTGACACGGTAAGGGAGTGCACGGTGTGCTTGCCCAGGGCGGCGATGACGGCGGGAGTGGCATCCGTCTCGGCATCGAAGAGCAGGGCGTCGTTCTCGCGACGCAGGTGGGTTACGCCCGCGACATCCGTCAGCGCTCTCTCGGGTGCGTCGGTGACAACGATGTAGGCCGTGCTGGTGAGGTGGCGCATCTCGCTGAGCGTGCCGCGCTCGACGGCCACACCGGCGCGGATGATCGTGACCCTGTCGCACAGTGCCTCGACCTCGCCCAGGATGTGGCTGGAGAGCAGCACAGTGGCGCCCTCCCCCTTGACCCGGGCGACCTCGGCCCGGAACACCGTCTCCATGACCGGGTCGAGCCCGCTCGTCGGCTCATCGAGAATGTAGAGCGATGCCCGCCGCGCGAACGCCGCGATCAG
>JBDUDZ010000147.1:0-5992 GCA_040002635.1 Rhodoglobus sp. | reverse complement strand
AGCATGCGCTCGAGTTGCCCGAGCACCTCGCCTTCGATGCCGAGCTCAAGGAGACGCTGCGCTACGGCGAGAACTCGCACCAAGCGGCGGCTCTCTACCTCGAGACCGGAGGTCGGGGCATCGCGCAGTCGACGCAGCTCGGCGGCAAAGAGATGTCGTACAACAACTACGTGGATGCCGACGCGGCCCTGCGTGCCGCCTACGACTTCGATGAGCCCGCGGTCGCGATCATCAAGCACGCGAACCCCTGCGGCATCGCCGTCGCGCGCGGATCGGGCGACCCCATCGCCTCCGCCCATGAACGCGCGCACGCCTGCGACCCGGTCTCGGCCTATGGCGGAGTGATCGCGGCGAACCGCCCGATCACCCTTGAGGCCGCCGAGTCGATAAAAGACATCTTCACCGAGGTCGTGATCGCGCCCGGCTTCGAGCCTGAAGCACTCGAACTCCTGCAGACGAAGAAGAACCTGCGCTTGCTGCAGCTGCCCGCCGACTACGCACGGGATGCCACCGAGCTCAAGCAAATCTCCGGCGGAGCACTCGTGCAGACCGCCGACACCTATGCCGACTTCGACTCCGACTCCTGGACGCTGGTTGCCGGCGCCCCCGCGGATGCCCCAACGATGGCCGACCTCGAGTTCGCCTGGCGCGCAGTGCGGTCGGTGAAATCGAACGCCATCCTGCTCGCCGATGATGGCGCCTCGGTGGGGGTCGGCATGGGACAGGTGAACCGGGTGGACTCCTGCCAGCTCGCCGTCACGCGCGCGGGTGACCGTGCAGCCGGGTCGGTGGCGGCAAGCGACGCGTTCTTCCCCTTCGCCGACGGCGCCGAAATTCTTATCGCGGCGGGGGTGCGCGCGATAGTGCAGCCGGGCGGTTCGATCCGCGACGAGGAGGTCATCCTTGCGGCGAAGAATGCGCGCGTGACGATGTATTTCACCGGCGAACGGCACTTCTTCCACTGAGCTCGCCCACCGCGTTCCCACCACAGGGAATCGAATCGACAGTGCTGAGCGGCAGGCGACTAGGTTGAGAGAATGAGTGCCGCCCGGGATGCCATTGCCGAGTTCGTGAGCGGTCTCGACCTGAAGCAGATGGACGGCGTGCTTCTGGCCGCCGAGGTGCGTTTGCTCGCGTCGGCCGCGGGGATTGATCTCGCCCAGGTAGACGACGCCATCCTGATCGCTGCGTGGGCGCACCGTGAGCAGCGCCGGCTTGCGCGCCGCGACCTTCCGGTAACTTCGTACATCGAACACCCGCTGCGTAATGCCGCGCGGGTGCTCCGATGGGGCATCTCCAGTACGCCGGTAGTTCTCGCCTGCATATTGCACGACACTGTCGAGGATCACGCGGTCGCGCTCGCCTCTGTTCTCGCGCCTTCCCGGCCAGTTGCGACCGAAGGCGACGCGAGGACGGTTGTGCTCGAACAGTACCGCCACACGTTCGGGTCGCGCACGGCAGAGCTCGTGTTCGCCATGTCGAATCCCCTCGAGGTAGACGATTCGAGCGATATCGACGCGAAGCACCGGGCCTACCGCGCGCACGTGGTGGACGCGATTGCCGATCCAGAGCTCGCATTGTGCAAGCTCGCGGACCTTACCGATAACGCACTCAGCCTCCATCACACCGGTGAGGATGCAGGAGACGCCAGAACGGCACGGCTGGCTCGCAAGTACGCACCACTGTTGCCGATCCTGCAGAGTCGCATCCTTGAGGCCGACGTGCGCGCCCTGATGAGCGATGAGGGAAATCGGCGTGCAGTCGCCGCGCTCGACGACGGCATCGCGAGGCTGGCCTCCTTGGTCGCCTGAGGGCAGGCCATTCTCGGCACCGCGACTAACAGCATTTGCATAGCAGGAACTCGGTAAGTTGTGACAATGCCCATCGCGCCAGTGTCAGTTTCCGCCCGCCCGCTCTCCTTCGGCCGCCGTATCGCAGCCGCGCTCATCACCGGGCTCGGGGTTGCGGTGATCGCACACGTGGTGACCGTGCTGATCTTCTTCGGCCTGAGCGGCGCGACATCCGACAAGCTCACACAGATCAGTGACTTCTTCCTGCCGGTGAGCCTGCTGCTGTTTGTGCTTGTCGCACTCGGTTTCGCTGTGGGCGCGGCGCGCACCTGGTACTCCGCACTCATCATGGGCATAGTCACCGGCTGCCTCGCCGCCGTGATCGGCACAGTTATCACCGCCGTCATGGGTGGCACACCGTTCAGCATCGATGTCCTGAACTCGGTTGTGGCGAATCTTCTCGGCTCGAGCCTGATCTACGTTGCGGTGGTTGCCGCCGTCACGGTCTGGCTCGGCAGGATCATCTGGGCAAGCTGGAACCGATTTACCGCGCCTTCGCACCCCATCGCGCTGATTCGCCAGCCCTCCGCTCGCCTGTCGGAAGGCCAGGTCACTCACATCGAGCGCAGCGACATCGATGCCACACTCGCCGATGAACAGTGGGACGCCTACGTCGAGGCACTCGAGGCCGCAGGTTTTGACACGGTCGAGATTGCCACAGCGGATGACCACCCAGATTCGGTATTCGTTCAAGACACCGTCGTGATCCTTGGAGCAACCGCGGTCATCACCAGCCCCGGGGCGGAGAGCCGTCGCGGCGAGACCCACGATGTGCGCACTGCCGTCAAGAAGCTTGGTTTTGCTATCAAGCAGATAAGTCTTCCGGGAACGCTTGACGGCGCGGATGTGTTGCAGGTCGGCACGACGCTCTACGTAGGCCGCACCGGCCGTACAAACGCGGAGGGCATCGCCCAGTTCCGCGCGATCGCGAATGGTCTCGGCTATACGGTCGTCGCGGTGCCGATCAGCAAGGCACTGCACCTGAAGAGCCTTGTCACTGCGCTGCCGGATGGCACTGTCGTCGGCGCGGGGAAGCTAGTCGATGCCGGGTTGTTCGAGCGCTTCCTCGCGCTGCCAGAGGCGGGTGCTGCAGTTGTCATCTTGTCTGCCGACACTGTGCTCATGGCGGAATCTGCCCCGAAGTCGATCGCCCTCATCGAAAACCTGGGCTACACCGTGGTCACGGTGAATGTCAGCGAGTTCGAGAAGCTCGAAGGGCGTGTGACCTGCCTGTCGGTTCGCATCCCCTAGATCGGTCGCGCGCACTCTCACGAAAAAGTTGCGAGGCAGGCGGGGCCTGACCTAATCTGGAAGGCTGCGCGGCGCACAACTCCGACGCACCGTAAGTCCACGCAGCGACGCGCTTTCGCGTCGCGTTCCCCACAAAGGGACGTTTCATGTCGTCACAATCAACCACCGCGCGCGGGGGAACTCTTCGCGGTTTAGCGCGCCTTTACCCGTACGCGAAGCCCGCAATGCCGCGTATCTATCTCGGCATGGTGACTGCGCTGCTCGCCGGTATCGTGGCGCTGCTCATTCCGCAGGTGCTGCGCACTCTCGTCGACGGACCGCTGAAAACAGGCGACTCGGCTCAGATTTGGCCCGCCTTCGCCGCCGTACTTGGGCTCGGCATCCTCGAAGCGCTCATGGTGTACCTGCGTCGAATGTTCGTGCTCACCCCGGGCACGCACGTCGAGGCGAGACTGCGCAACGCGCTCTATACCCGGCTGCAGGTTCTTCCGGTGAGTTTCCATGACCGTTGGCCCAGTGGCCAGCTGCTCTCGCGGGCAATCAGCGACCTGAACCTTATCCGCCGCTGGATCTCGTTCGGGCTCGTGCTGTTAGTAGTGAATATCCTCACGATCGCCATCGGGTTCGTGTTCCTGCTGAACATCTCGTGGATTCTGGGCGTGCTCTTCATGGTGTGCTCGATCCCGCTTTGGATTTACGGCTACCTGTTCGAGAACAAGTACTCGGTGGTTGCGCGCCGCAGCCAAGACCAGGCCGGAGACCTCGCGACCACTGTCGAGGAGTCGGTGCACGGCATCCGGGTGCTCAAGGCCTTCGGCCGGGGCAAGCATGCGCTCAGTAACTTCGCGAACCAGGCGGAAGAGTTGCGCGGCACGGAGATCGAGAAGGCACGCGCGATTGCCGGCATCTGGCTCTGGCTTCTTTTGGTTCCGGATGTCACGTTCGCCCTCTGCCTCCTCGGCGGCGTCTGGCTCGCCGTGGCCGGGCAGATCACCGTGGGTGAACTCGTTGCATTCTTTGCCACAGCGACTGTGCTGCGCTGGCCTGTGGAGTCAATCGGCTTCCTGCTCTCGATGACCTTTGACACCCGCACTGCGGTCGACAGGTTCTTCGAGGTGATGGATACGCCGCTGGAGATCGTCGACCCGGAGCATCCCCTGACGATTGCCAATCCGAAGGGTCGACTCGCCTTCGACAACGTGCACTTTCGCTACCAGGACTCGCCAGACGGCGTCGCCGACCTGCTCGACGGCGTCAACCTGGTCATCGAGCCGGGCGAAACTATGGCGCTCGTCGGCCTCACGGGGTCTGGCAAGTCGACGCTCACCGCGCTGACTACCCGCCTCTACGACGTCACCGGCGGCAGCATCTCGGTCGATGGCGTTGACATTCGGCAGCTCACCCTCGACGAACTGCGCACCCACTTGGCGATGGCCTTCGAAGACGCCACGCTGTTCTCAGCGAGCGTGCGCGACAACGTGCTGCTGGGCCGGCCGGATGCCTCGGAAGCCGACCTCGACGAGGCGCTGCAGATCGCCCAGGCCGCCTTCGTGCACGAGCTGCCCGAGGGTCTCGACACCAAGGTCGGCGAAGAAGGGCTGTCCCTGTCGGGCGGACAGCGCCAGCGGCTCGCCCTCGCACGCGCCGTAGCGGCAAGGCCATCGGTTCTTGTGCTCGACGACCCGCTCTCCGCGCTCGACGTCGACACCGAGGCTCTTGTCGAGGCTGAACTGCGCAGGGTGCTCGCGTCGACGACGGCACTGATCGTGGCGCACCGCCCCTCGACTGTCATGCTCGCCGACCGCGTCGCGCTGCTGGAGGGCGGGAGGGTCACCGCGGTGGGGCGGCATTCCGAACTGCTCGCCTCCAGTGAGCACTACCGGTTCGTCATCTCGAGCCTCGAGGATGAACAACTTCGCGAACAGCGGGAGGTGGCACGATGAGCGTCACGGGGGTCGAGGGCGAAGAGCGCAACGACTTCTCGAAGGCCGAGAGCCGCCAGATCCGTCGGCGGTCGCTGAGATTGCTGGGCTCACTCATCCGGCCGGTGCGGCCAATGGTGGTGCTCACGCTGGTGGTGGTCGTGGTCAGCACTGCGGCGCAAGTCGCCGGGCCCGCACTTATCGCGTACGGCATCGACACTGGCCTGCCCGCCCTGCTCAGCCGGGACTGGTTCCCGCTAGGCCTGGCGGTCGTCGCCTACCTCGTGACCGGAATTGTCGGCGCGGCGCTCATCTCCTGGTACACAGTTCTTACCGCTCGGGTGAGCCAGGCGATCCTGATCGATTTGCGCAAGCGAGTATTCATCCACACCCAGCGACTGTCGCTCGAGTTCCACGAGAGCTACACCTCCGGCCGGATCATTGCTCGGCAGACGAGCGACCTCGACGCCATCCGTGAGCTTCTCGATTCCGGGATCAACCAGTTGGTGCAGGGCGCGCTCTACATGCTGTTCATCGCGGTTGCGCTGTTCTCGCTCGACTGGGTCAGCGGGCTTGTGCTCCTCGGTTCGCTGCTGCCGCTGGTCGCGCTGACTCGCTGGTTCCAGGTGCGCTCGCAGCGGTACTTCCGTGACACGAGGACGGCGTCAGCGCGGCTCATCGTGATGTTCGTCGAGACGATGACGGGCATCCGTGCCGTCAAGGCATTCCGCAAGCAGAAGCGCAACGAGGCCGAGTTCGGCGAACTCGTGGAGGACTACCGCTACGCCAACGGCCGCACGATCGGGCTGTTCGGAATCTTCGACCCCGGGCTGGTGCTGATCGGCAACGTGGCGCTCGCCGTCATCCTGTTGATCGGCGGCCTGCGGGTTGCGGGGGGAGGGCTGGCGATCGGTGTGCTGCTCGCGGCGCTGCTGTACACGCGCCAGTTCTTCGCGCCCGCGCAGGAGA
>JBDUDZ010000146.1:0-6034 GCA_040002635.1 Rhodoglobus sp. | reverse complement strand
CAAGGCAACCGCTGGCGACAACCGCCTCGGTGGCGACGACTGGGACCAGCGGGTTGTCGACTACCTGATCCAGCGTTTCAAGGAGACCACTGGCGTCGACGTTTCTAGCGACAAGATCGCCAAGCAGCGCCTCAAAGAGGCCGCAGAGCAGGCGAAGAAAGAGCTGTCATCGCAGACATCCACGACGATCCAGCTGCCCTACCTCTCGCTCACCGAAAACGGACCCGCCAACCTCGACGAGACACTCACTCGCGCGAAGTTCGAAGAGCTGACCAAAGATCTGCTCGAGCGCACCAAGAAGCCGTTCAATGACGTGATCAAGGAGGCCGGCGTCAAGCTCGCCGATGTTTCGCATGTGGTGCTCGTGGGTGGTTCGACCCGCATGCCCGCCGTCGTCGAACTGGTGAAGAAGCTCACCGGCGGTAAAGAGCCCAACAAGGGCGTTAACCCTGACGAGGTAGTCGCCGTCGGCGCCGCCCTCCAGGCCGGCGTGCTGAAGGGCGAGCGCAAAGACATCCTGCTCATCGATGTCACCCCCCTGAGCCTCGGTATCGAGACCAAGGGCGGCATCATGACCAAGCTGATCGAGCGCAACACCGCGATCCCGACAAAGCGCAGCGAGACCTTCACGACGGCGGATGACAACCAGCCGTCAGTGGCGATCCAGGTCTTCCAGGGCGAGCGCGAGTTCACTCGCGACAACAAGAACCTCGGCACGTTCGAGCTTCAGGGCATCGCGCCCGCGCCCCGCGGCATCCCCCAGGTCGAGGTTACGTTCGACATCGATGCGAACGGCATCGTGCACGTGTCTGCGAAAGACAAGGGCACTGGCAAAGAGCAGTCGATGACCATCACGGGTGGCAGTTCGCTGTCGAAGGAAGACATCGAGCGCATGGTGCGCGAGGGCGAAGAGCACGCTGCCGAAGACAAGGCGCGCCGCGAATCGGCCGAGATCCGCAACACGGCGGAACAGCTCGCGTATTCCACCGAGAAGCTCCTGAAAGACAACGAAGACAAGCTCCCTGACGACGTGAAGACTGAGGTGCAGGCCGACGTGGATGCGCTGAAGACAGCACTCGCGGGCGACGACGAGGCTGCGGTAAAGGTCGCTTTCGACAAGCTGAGCGAGAGCCAGCAGCGCATCGGCACGGCCCTCTACCAGTCTGGCCAGGAAGCGGCAGCCGCACCCGGTGAGGAGTCTGAGGAGCAGCCCGCCGAAGGCAGCGACGAGGACATCGTCGATGCCGAGGTCGTTGACGACGAGGACGAGCCCAACTCTTCGGCAGGCTCAGAGCAGCGGAAGTAGCGATGACCGACAAGCGGAACAACGAAGACGAGCACGATGAGCCGGTCATCCGCGATAAGCGGAGGGTAGACCCGGAGACGGGACACGTGCGCGAGCCCGCAGAGGCCGAGGGGTCGGGGACTGTCCCCGAACGGGACGGCCCGAGCACCGCTGATCCCGCGGACGAGACCGCTGCCGAATTGAGCGACGCCGATCAGGCGCTTCTCGACCAGGCCAGCACAGACCTGATCGCAGAAATGCGGTCTGACATGCTGAGGGCCCAGGCCGAGCTCGTGAACTTCCGCAACCGGGTTGAGCGCGACAGGGCTGCCAACCGTGACGCAGTCATCGCTGAGGTCATCCGCTCGCTTCTGCCGGCGCTCGACGACCTGTCCCGAGCCGAGGCGCATGGCGACCTAGTCGAGGGGGCGCCCATGACGATCGTGGCGCAAAAGCTGCGCAGCACTTTCGAGAAGTACGGCCTACGGCAGGTCGGCGAGAAGGGGGAGCCGTTCGATCCGGCCTTCCATGAGGCGGTCGTGCAGTTGCCCACACCGGATGTCACGGTCAACACGATCGCCGACGTGATCGAACCCGGCTACGTTTTGGGGGACCGCCTCGTGCGGCCCGCCAAAGTGGCCGTATCCGTTCCTGCCGAGTAAAGCCGAAAGGAACTTCCAGTGGCAAGCCAGGACTGGTTCGACAAGGACTTCTACGCCGTGCTCGGCGTATCGAAGGACATCTCTGAGGCTGAACTCAAGAAGGTCTACCGCAAGCTCGCGCGCCAGCATCACCCGGACTCCAACCCGGGTAATGCCAAGGCGGAGGCCAAGTTCAAGGAGGTCAGCGAGGCGCATTCCGTGCTCTCAGACCCCGAGTTGCGCAAGGAATACGACCAGATCCGCGCGATGGGATCGGGCGCCCGATTCCAGGCCGGCGGGCGTCCGGGCCAGCCCGGGGGCTTCGAAGATGTCTTTGGCGGCCTGTTCAACACGGGTCAACAGCGGGCCCAAAGCAGCACCAACTTTGAAGACCTTCTCGGCGGAATGTTCGGTGGGGGCGGCTTCGGCACGTCATCCGGCGGTTTCCGAGGCGCTGGCGGGCCATCGAAGGGACGGGATGTCGCGGCCTCCACCACCCTCGACTTCATCACAGCCATCAACGGCGAGACGATCAAGCTCCAGCCCGCGGGCGGCAAGCCCATCAACGTCAAGATTCCCGCGGGAGTCAGCGACGGTCAGAAGATCAAGCTCAGCGGCAAAGGTGAGCCGAGTGTCGATGGCGGTCCTGCCGGCGACCTCGTGCTTACGGTAAGCGTGCGCAAGCATCCCGTGTTCGAGCGCGACGGCCTGAACCTTCGGGTAGACGTACCCGTGACCTTCGCCGAAGCAACACTCGGTGCGACGATCGAGGTGCCCACCCTCGGCGGCGAACCCGTGAAGCTGCGTGTCGCTGCGGGAACGCCGAGTGGTCGCATCCTGCGGGTTAAGGGGCGCGGCGTAACTTCGACCCGTGGCACCGGAGACTTGCTCGCCGAGGTGCAGATTGCGGTTCCGAGTCGCGTGCCAGACGAGGCTCTCAAACACCTCGAAGCCTTCGTCGCCGCCATGCCTGTCGAGAACCCGCGGGCGGAGTTGCTCGACCGAGCACGGAGTGACCACTGATGGACGGGCTTTCACCGGTGTTCGCGATTGCCGTGGCGGCCGAACTGGCTGGCATGCATCCACAGACCCTGCGCCAGTATGACCGGCTCGGGCTGGTGAGCCCGACCCGCACCGCAGGGCAGTCCCGGCGCTATTCGATGCGGGATGTCGTGCAGCTGCGCGAGATCGCCGCGCTTTCAGCCCAGGGCCTCAACCTCGAGGGCATCAAGCGCATCCTCGAACTCGAGAACCAGGTAACTGCGCTGTCTGAGCGGGTGCGCGAACTCGAGCATGCGCTTGCCGACGAACTGCTGGCGCGCCCAGGCCGCCGCGTTTTCGCCGCTGGTGCGGCCGGCGAAGTCGTCTCGTTACGGGCGGGCTCACGCGCACAGCGCAGCAACCAGGTTGTCGTGTGGCGCCCCACGCGGCGGAGCTGAAACCCGACGTGGACACCACCTTCGACTTGACGGCACTTCGCCGGTACCCCGACGTCGAGGCAGCGAACCTGTTCGCGGTTGATGCGAGCGACAGGCTGATTCTCGATGAGGCGGCCAGCATTCTCGCCGCGGCCGGTGGCGGCGAGACTGTCACAATCGGAGACGGCTATGGCGCTCTCACCCTGGGGTCCGGCGCGGTCGGCGTGCGGGTATTTCAGGATTCGATAGTCAACGAACGCGCACTCGCGGCGAACGCGCCCGACGCAGACTATCTACACTTTCCGCTCGGCAAAGAACTGCTGCGCGGTGCACGCGTGGTGCTCATGCAGCTGCCGCGGTCACTCGTTGAGCTCGACGAGGTGGCCGCGACTATCGCCGCCTATGCGGCTGATGATGTGGTTGTGTATGCCGGGGGTCGCATCAAGCACATGTCGGTCGCAATGAATGCGGTGCTTGCTAAGCACTTCGGCCGGGTCGACGTGAGCCACGCCCGGCAGAAATCACGCGTGCTCATCGCCTCGCTTCCCATCCGCGGGCCGCTGCCCGAGCCGGCCACCGTCTTTCATGCCGATTTGGGCATACACGTAGTTGCGACGGGAGCGACGTTCGCCGGAACGAAGATCGACATCGGCACGCGAGCGCTCATTGCCGCGCTGCCCCAGGCGGCACCCGGGGCGTCTACCGCCGTTGACCTGGGGTGCGGCACCGGTGTGGTCGCCGCGGTGCTTGCGAAGGCACGGCCCGAGGTCGCGGTGCTTGCCAGCGACGCCTCGTGGGGGGCCGTGGCATCCGCTCGGTTGACAGTGGAGGCGAACGGGCTGACGAACGTAACTGTCACGCGGGATGACGCGCTCAGCGAGCAGCCCGATGCCAGCGTCGACCTCGTGCTGCTGAACCCGCCCTTCCACCTCGGCGGCACCGTCCACACCGGTGCGGCTTCGAAGCTGTTCGCTTCGGCGGCTCGTGTGCTCAAGCCCGGCGGCGAGCTCTGGACCGTCTACAACTCGCATCTCGGCTACCGTGGCGAACTCGCGCGCGTGGTCGGGCCTACGCGCGAAGTGTCGCGTAACGCCAAATTCACCGTCACAGTATCGAAGAGGGACTAATGGCCAACATGCAGGGCGCCCCGGGCTCCGAAGAGGAGCAAGAGACAGCGCTACAGCGCTACGGAGTGAACCTCACCGACATCGCGCGGTCGGGCAAGCTCGACCCAGTGATCGGGCGTGACAACGAGATCCGCCGTGTGAGCCAGGTGCTGACCCGGCGAACCAAGAACAACCCCGTGCTGATCGGCGAGCCCGGTGTCGGCAAGACCGCGGTCGTGGAGGGCCTCGCGCAACGCATCGTCGCGGGCGACGTCGCCGACTCCCTTAAGGGCAAGCAACTCGTCGCGCTCGACCTGGCCGCGCTCATTGCGGGAGCCAAGTACCGCGGCGAATTCGAAGAGCGGCTGAAGGCCGTGCTCAAGGAGATCAAGGAGTCAGATGGGCAGGTGATCACCTTCATCGACGAACTGCACACGCTCATGGGTGCCGGCGGCGGCGAAGGCTCGGTCGCTGCTGCCAACATGCTCAAGCCGATGCTCGCCCGAGGTGAGCTGCGCCTGATCGGCGCCACCACCCTTGACGAATACCGCCAGTACATCGAGAAAGATGCCGCGCTCGAGCGTCGGTTCCAGCAGGTCTTCGTGGGCGAGCCGTCCGTCGAAGACACGGTTGCGATCCTGCGCGGGCTGAAGACGCGCTACGAGGCGCACCACAAAGTTGCCATCGCAGACTCTGCCCTCGTCGCGGCGGCAACCCTGAGCAACAGGTACATCACCGGGCGCAAGCTGCCAGACAAGGCGATCGACTTGATTGACGAGGCGGCATCCCGCCTGAAGATGGAGATCGACTCGTCCCCAGTCGAGATCGACCAACTCAAGCGTGCAGTCGACCGGCTGCGTATCGAAGAGCTCGCCCTCAAGAAAGAGAAAGACGAGGCGTCAAAGGCGCGGCTGGCGAAGCTGCGCGCAGACATGGCGGTGCAGGAGACGAGGCTGGCCGCGCTTGAAGGGCGCTGGAAGATCGAGAAGGCATCCCTGACCCGCGTCGGAGACCTCAAGATCAGGCTCAATGATGCCCGGATCGCGCTCGATCGCGCTGTGCGCGAGGCCGACTACCAGACGCTATCGAAACTCAACTATGAGACGATCCCTGGCATCGAGCTGGCGCTGGCAGATGCCGAGTCCGATGACTCGACGGGGCCGCGCATGGTGAACGACCAGGTCACCGAAGAAGACATCGCCAGCGTGGTGGCGCAGTGGACGGGCATCCCGGTGGATCGGCTGACTCAGGGTGAGAGCGAGAAGCTGTTGCACCTCGAAGCAGAGTTGGGCAAGCGCCTGATCGGCCAGAAGGAAGCGGTGCAGGCAGTCTCCGAAGCTGTTCGTCGCACTCGCGCAGGCATTTCCGACCCCGACCGCCCGACCGGCTCCTTCCTGTTCCTCGGCCCGACGGGCGTGGGCAAGACTGAACTCGCCAAGGCGCTCGCCGGGTATCTGTTCGACGACGAGAAGGCACTCGTGCGCATCGACATGAGTGAGTACGGAGAGAAGCACTCCGTCTCTCGGCTGGTCGGTGCCCCTCCCGGATATGTCGGCTACGAGGAGGGCGGACAGCTGACCGAGG
>JBDUDZ010000145.1:0-6037 GCA_040002635.1 Rhodoglobus sp. | reverse complement strand
AGGTCGGCTGGCTCGGCTACGAGTTGCGCGGCGAGACCATGGGCGTGCCGATCACGAGGGCCAGTCGCTACCCGTTAGCTGCATTCCTCACCGTCGAGCGAGCGCTCGCTTTCGACCACGCGCGCCGCGAAGTGACACTGCTTGCCCTCGACAATGTGGAGGGCTACCGCGACGAGGTGCTCGCCGTGCTCGCAGCGCAGACCACGCGGGCCGAGCCGACCCCGCAGACCACCCCGGCGAGCCCCGCGACCGCCAGCTGGGCCTACACCGACGCCCAGTATCTCGCGATGATCGAGGGCTGCCAGGCGGCAATCGTCGAGGGCGATGCCTACCAGTTGTGCCTCACCACCGAGGTATCCATCGACGGGGCGCCAGACCCGATCGCGACCTACCTGGCGCTTCGGGCATCCAGTCCCACGCACCACGGCGCCCTCATCCGCGCCGGATCTGTCTCGCTCCTGAGCGCCTCGCCTGAGCAGTTTCTCGCGGTCTCACCTGACGGCATAGTTTCGACGAGCCCGATCAAGGGCACAAGGCCGCGCGGTGCGACAGAGGCCGGAGACTGGCGGCTGCGCGAAGAGCTCGTGACCAGCGACAAGGAACGTGCAGAGAACCTCATGATCGTCGACCTGATGCGCAACGACCTCGGCCGAATCTCGAAGGTCGGCTCCGTCAGTGTCACGAACCTGATGGGGGTGGAGAGCTATGCGCAGGTTCACCAACTCGTGAGCACCGTGCGTAGCGAACTCGCCGAGGGTCTCACCGCGGTCGATGCCATTGCGGCATGCTTCCCGGCGGGGTCGATGACGGGAGCGCCGAAGCAGTCCGCTACCGAGATACTCGACCGGGTCGAACACCGCGCGCGCGGCATCTACGCGGGGGCGTTCGGCTACCTGGGGCTCGACGGAGCGGTCGACCTTGCGATGGTCATCCGCTCAATCGTCATCGACCCGGATGGCGCGACAGTCGGCACCGGCGGCGGCATCACGGCCCTCTCCGTGCCTGCCGACGAGCTCGCGGAGGCGAAGCTCAAGGCGGCGGCGCTGTTGAGCGTGCTCGGTGTGGCTTGAGCCGCTCAGGTTGACGCGCCGCCTGTGCCGCGCTCACCTTGACTCGCTTTTCAGGATGAGGCGGCACGCGTGTGGAATAACCACACGCTCCTCCGCTCATCCTGAAAAGCGCGTGAAGCCCTTCCGCGAGCGGGTCAAGCCCCTTCGCGCGCCGCGTCTGCGCAGAGGTGACTGTCGAGACAATCGCGATCACCGGTAACCTTGACGAGGCCATTCGCATCGATGCGGTTCGGCCCGCGATCAACGGCGATCGACAACGTTCCCCCAGCAACGAATTGAGATTCCCGTGACCGAGCCCCGCGACACCGACCGCGACGACCGCGACGAGAACGGCTACGACATCCAGGCCATTGAGGCCAAGTGGGCCGCGATCTGGGACGAGTTGAACCCCTTCGCGACGGATGACCCGGCCGACAGGCGCCCGCGCAAGTACGTGCTCGACATGTTCCCGTATCCCTCCGGCGAGCTGCACATGGGTCACGCCGAGGCCTTCGCGTTCGGCGACATCGCTGCCCGTTACTGGCGCCTGCGGGGTTTCAACGTGCTGCACCCGATCGGCTGGGACTCGTTCGGCCTTCCGGCGGAGAACGCCGCGATCGAGCGCGGTGTCAGCCCAGTCGGCTGGACGTACGAGAACATCGCCGAGCAGAAGGAGAACTTCAAGCGCTACGGCATCTCCTTCGACTGGAGCCGCGAGCTGCACACCAGCGACCCCGAGTACTACAAGTGGAACCAGTGGCTGTTCCTGAAGCTGTACGAAAAGGGCCTCGCCTACCGCAAAGAGAGCTGGGTCAACTGGGATCCGGTAGACCAGACGGTGCTCGCCAACGAGCAGGTGCTGCCGGATGGCACGTCCGAGCGCTCCGGCGCCGCGGTAGTCAAGAAGAAGCTCGCGCAGTGGTACTTCAAAATCACCGACTACGCCGACCGGCTGCTGGATGACCTGAACCAGCTCGAAGGCTCCTGGCCGCCCAAGGTCTTGGCGATGCAGCGCAACTGGATCGGCCGCTCCGTGGGTGCCGACGTCGACTTCGAGGTTGAAGGTCTCGGTCGCTCCATCACGGTGTTCACGACGCGCCCCGACACCCTTTACGGCGTGACGTTTATGGTCGTCGCCCCCGACTCCGAGCTGGCGGCGGAACTCGCGGCGGGCTCGAGCCCCGAGGTGCAGTCCGCGTTCAAGGATTACCTCGAGCTGGCGCAGAAGAACACCGAGATCGAGCGACAGGATGCGAGCCGCGAGAAGACGGGCATCCCGCTGGATCGCTACGCGACGAACCCGGCGACGGGGGAGCGCATCCCGATCTGGACATCGGACTACGTGCTCGCCGACTACGGCCACGGTGCCGTCATGTCGGTGCCCGCCCACGACCAGCGCGACCTCGACTTCGCGCGCAAGTTCGACCTTCCGGTGCGCGTGGTGCTGGATGTCAACGCGCCGGTCACCGGCGCCATCCCGGTGCTTGAGGTGGATGAGAACGGCCAGGCCGTGCTGCCCGACGACCTGCCACCGCTCGACCCGGCATCGACGGGAATCGCCCTCATCGGCGATGGCCGCATGATCAACTCGGGCCCGCTCGACGGCCTCAGCAAGAGCAACGCGATAAAGAAGATCGTTGAGCGGCTGGAGGCGGCCGGCACCGGTCGCGCCGCGAAAACGTATCGGTTGCGCGACTGGCTGATCAGCCGGCAGCGGTTCTGGGGCACGCCCATCCCGATAATTCACGGCGCCGATGGCGAACTGTTCCCGGTGCCCGAAGACCAACTGCCGGTCGTGCTGCCCTCCACCGAGGGGCTCGACCTCAAGCCTCGCGGCAAGAGCCCGCTCGAGGCTGCGACCGACTGGGTGACGGTTCCCGACCCACGCGATGGCAGCCCGGCCCGCCGCGATGCCGACACCATGGATACGTTCGTCGACAGCTCCTGGTACTACCTGCGCTACCTCTCGGCCAACGACGACACGCGCGCCTTCGACCCCGCCGAGGTCGAGAAGTGGCTGCCGGTCGATCAGTACGTCGGCGGTGTCGAGCACGCGATCCTCCACCTGCTGTATGCGCGCTTTATCACCAAGGTGCTTTTCGACCTGGGCTACCTGACGTTCACCGAACCGTTCAGCGCGCTGCTGAACCAGGGCATGGTGCTCTCTGAGGGCAAGAAGATGTCCAAGCGCAGTCGCAAGGGCACCACCTTCACCAAGGAGGTCGACACCCACGGCGCCGATGCGCTGCGGCTCACCCTGGCGTTCGCCGGCCCGCCCACCGACAACATCAACTGGGAGGATGTCTCGCCTGCGGCATCCGCGAAGTTCCTCGCCCGCGCGTTCCGCCTCGCCGGCGACGTGACGAGTGCCCCCGAGATCGACTGGAAGACCGGTGATGTCGCGCTGCGCCGCCAGACCCACCGCTTCCTCGCCGACATGCCCGGCCTTGCCGAGAGCCTCAAGTTCAACGTGGTCGTCGCCCGCATCATGGAGCTCGTGAACGCCACCCGCAAGGTGATCGACACCGGAGCCGGTGGCGGGGATGCCGCGGTGCGCGAAGCCACCGAAGTGATCACCGTCGCGCTGGGCATGTTCGCCCCGCACACCGCCGAGGAGATGTGGGAGACCCTGGGCTACCCGCCCACCGTCGCCCTCGCCGGCTGGCGCAAGCCCGACGCGACCCTGCTCGTCGAGGAGTCGGTAACCGCGATTGTGCAGGTCGACGGCAAGGTGCGCGACCGACTCGAAGTCAGCCCCAAGATCTCGGGGGATGAGCTGGAGAAGCTGGCCCGCGCGTCGGCGGCGACGGTGCGCGCCATTGGCGATCGCGAGATCGTGAACGTGATCGTGCGGGCACCTCGCATCGTCAACATTGCGACGAAGTTGGCGTAGGGCACCGCAGGCACGTAGCTACGATGCCGCCGGGCGAACCACAGCAATAACTACGACAGGTTCCTCGGGCACAATTGCCGACTTCGCTTACGGCTACGACGATGCTGGGCAGCTCGCTTCTGCCTCGATCGATGGGTAGTTCGGCGGTTGCGCAGACGTTTGGGTATGACCAGGTGGTGCAGCTAGCGTCGGTCGGCAGCGCTCCGACCGCGCAAACCTACGCGACCACGCCAGCCGGTCTCATCAGCGCTGACACGGCAGTTCCCGCGCGTGTCAGTCGTCGTAGTGGAATCGCGCTTGCAGTATCACCAAGTCGTCTTGAACGACTCGATAGACGAGGCGATGTTCCTGGTTGATCCGCCGAGACCACACATCGCTGGCTCGATGCTTCAGCCGCTCAGGTTGACCTCGCCCACCTGCGCGATCCCGCAGCGCGTCATCGACCAGAAGATTGATGCGCGTAAGGAGCCGACGATCATTGGCTTGCCACCATTGGTAGTCTTCCCATCCGGCTTGGTCGAAAACGAGCCTCACGCGTTGTCGAGTTCGTGCACCTCGTAGCTGCCGTTCTCTGACCGCTCGATCGCCTCTACAAGTCGACGGGCGTTACTTGGAGTCGAAAACAGATGCATGGTCGTCTGCCACGCTTCGTAGTCCTCTTCGGAGATGAGAACTCCGTTGCCTGCTTTCGAAGTGATGGTGACCGCGCTGTGGTCGTCATTGACCCGGCCGAGGAGTGGGAAAAGTGACTTGCGCGCATCGCTCGCTGTGATTGTCGTCATGGCCTATCTCCTCAAAGCAACTGGTACTAATAATGGTACAGGAGTTGGGACGGGACGTGACAGTCGTCCACAGCCCCGCCGAACTCGCGATTTCCACCCCCTCGCCTGAGCGCGCATTGAGGGCCGCCGCGCCGCATACCGTCGGCACGTGGATGAGGTCCTCGACGCTCGACGGGCGCGCCTGCGGGTGCGGCTTGGTGCTGTCGCGGTGCTCGTGCTCGTGGGGCTCGGCTGCGCGGTGCTCGTGTCGGTGTTGGGCGACCACGGCTCGACGGCGGCTGTTGCGCGGCCGACGGCTGCGGCATCCGCGGGGCCGATGGATGCGACTGCGGGCGCGCAGATCTTCGTGCACATCCTGGGCGCGGTCGACCAGCCAGGGCTGTATGAGCTGCGGGAGGGCGACCGGGCAGTCGACGTCGTCGCGGCGGCGGGCGGGTTCACCGACGCCGCAGACGAGGCACAACTGAACCTTGCGCGTTTCCTCGTCGATGGTGAGCAGATCTATGTGCCCGCGCTCGGCGAGACGCCCGCGGCGGCGCCCGGAACGACAGCGGGCGGCAAGGTGAACATCAATACCGCCGACGAACCGACCCTCGAGACCCTGCCGCGGGTCGGGCCCGCGATGGCGCAGCGGATCATCGACTGGCGGGAGGCGAACGGCAACTTCGCGACAATCGAAGACCTCATGAGCGTCACCGGCATCGGCGACAAAACCTTCGAGGGGCTCAAAGACCTCGTGTCGGTATGACCGTCGACCTGCGGCTGGGCATTCCCGGTGTCGCCGCCTGGGTCGCCGCCGGAGTGGTCATCGGGGTGCCATCAATCGCGCTACCTGTTGCCGTCGGCCTGTGGCTCGCCGCCGCCGTGCTCGTGGTGGTGGCGGTGCGCCTGCGTTGGGTCGCGATAGTTGCCCTCGCGATCGTGGCGGCGGCGCTGTGCTGCACGGCCATCGCCATCCAATCGCCCGCCCGATTTCCTGCCTCGCTCAGCGAGGATGCGCACGCCGGTCGGCACATCTCGGGGACCGCGACGACGACAGCAACCCTGCTGCCCGGCCGGGGCAACTTCGCGGCCACGCTTGCCTCGGTCGACGGAGTTGCCGTTTCGGTGCCGGTGCTGGTCTTCGGGGATCACCCGGTCGGCCGCATCGGCATCGGCACCACGATCGCCATCGCGGGAACCCTCACCGCGGCCGAACCAGGCGACGATGTCTCGTACCTGTTCTTCGCAGACGATCCGCCCACCGTCGTCGCCGCGCCACCCTGGTACCTCGACTGGGCGAACGGCCTGCGCGCCGGCTTCCTGCACGCCGC
>JBDUDZ010000144.1:0-6068 GCA_040002635.1 Rhodoglobus sp. | reverse complement strand
TGCGCGAAGCACAGCGACCCAACAGCCCGTGGGTAACTATCGTCTGGAACGACCCGGTGAACCTGCAGACCTACGTGTCATATGTATTCCGCAGCTATTTCGGGTACGACCGCACGGAGGCGGATCGGCTGATGCTGCTCGTGCACAACGAGGGGCGTGCTGCCGTGGCATCCGGCGGTCGCGAAGAGATGGAGCGCCACGTCGAGGCCATGCACGACTTCGGGCTCTGGGCGACGCTGACCAAGGACGGTGAGTAGTGCCTTTCAGCAGCAATCGTCACGGCGTCACTGCGCGGTTCGCCACGGGTGAGGCGGAGCTGCTTCGTGACCTGGCCGGCCAGCTCGTTGAGATGCTCTCGGGACGGTCGGCGGAGGTGGGCGACTCCGGAGACGTGCTGCTCGCGCAGTTGGGCATCGGCGGCGGCACGAGCCAGCCCCTCGACCCTGCGGTCGCGCGCCTGCTGCCCGACGCCTACCGTGGGGATGACGCCGCGGCATCCGAACATCGGCACTTGACCGAACGCGGTCTCATCGACCGTAAGGTCGCAAATGCCCGCGTCGTGATTGCGTCGTTGACGGGCGAGCGGATGGTGCTCGACTCGGCGCAGGTGCAGTCCTGGCTGCGAACCCTCACTGATCTCAGGCTGACGATCGCTGCGCGGTTAGAGATCGAGCAGGACGGTGATGAGGGTCGCCTGGAATCAGACTCAGACTTCGCGCTGCAGGCCGCGTACGACTGGTTGGGTTATGTACAGGGCACGCTCATCGAGGTGATCGACAAATAGGCCGAGAATATTCCTGCACCCTGTCAACCCACTGCTGCCCTTCGTTCGTCGCGTGAGTGTTCCCCGAATCTGGAGTCATCATGAAGAAGACAGCCCTCGCCGCCAGTCTCGCGCTGCCGGTGATCCTCATCTCGACCCTGTCTGGCTGCTTTCCGGGCGGCTCAGGAGGATCTGGTGCGCCCGCCGCGACCGGCCTGGCCGGCTGCGTAGCGGGCCACACCTGGAATCTGGATGTCGCTGACGCCGCGCGCCAGCTGGCCGCGCACTTCCAGACACTTGGCTTGCCTGTCACCAGCGTTGTTGGCTCGGGCCAGCAAACAATGAAATGGGATATCGCCGGCACGATCGATATCGAGACGGCCCTCACCTACGACATTGCGATAGCTGAGAGCCCGACAGAGGCGCTCGAACTGAAGCAGGTGCACAGCGGCCCCGCGACCGGCACGTTCACCATCGATGGGACCACCGCGACTCCCCACAACTGGGATGCCTCGGCCTACACGGTCACCACCGAGAGCACGGTGAACGGGGTACCAGCAGCCAGCGGCGGCATGACCCTCCCGGCCAGTGAGTTCGGCGGTGTTGAGTTCGGCCTCACCTGCTCGGGTACCACCCTCACGACCCTCGCCAACGACGGCTTCATCACCTGGAAATGGACGCGCTAGAACTCGCTGACGAGGAGTTCGAGGCCCTCGTCGTCGCCGAACTAGACCTGCTCCCCGATGAGATGGTCGACGGGCTCGAGAACGTCGTATTCGTGACCGAGAACCGCCCGGAAGACGGGTCACTCGACCTCCTCGGCCTGTACGACGGCGTGGACCTGACGCGTCGCGACAGCTACGGCTTCGGGGAACTGCCAGACCGCATCATCCTGTACCGCGAGCCCCTGCTGTCGGTCTCGGCCGATCTCGACGAATTGCGCCATCAGGTGCACATCACCCTGGTTCACGAGATCGCACATTTCTACGGGATCGACGACGAGAAGCTGCACGAGCTTGGTTGGCAGTGATGACGCCAGCCACCGTCGGGTGACCCTGCGGCCTCTCAGGAAGACGCCCGGTAGTATTCGATGGGAGGCTCTGAATGTTCACTGCACGACGCGCGGCGGTTGTCGCGTTGCCAGCGCTTTTGGTCTTCGGACTTACCGGCTGTTCACTGCTTCAGGAGGAGGATCCCAGCGACAAACTCACTGGGGTGGCGGCCTGCGCACTCGGGCACACGTGGAAGCTCGACACGACCGACCTCGCATCGCAGGTCACCGCCATCTTGAAAGCGTCAAACATCGCAGTGTCGGCAGTGACCGCCGACGGGTCCCAGTCTCTCGACTGGGGGACCGACGGCAGCGTCGTGATGGACTCCGACTACACCCTCAACGTCACGGTGACTCCTGCGGCAGACCAGTCAACAATTGTGACTGAGACCCACAAGGGCAAGGCCACCGGCAAGGCATACATCAATGCCGAGGTAGCGATTCCCCGCGATTGGAAAGACAGCGACCTTAAAGTCGCGACAAAGTACGTGGTTAACGGGACTGAACTTGGCGAGAAAGACCCGAAACCTTTCGCCATAGTCGCCACCGACTTTGACGACACTGTCGGCCTCGAACTCACCTGCGACGGCACGAAAATGACGACCCATGCGCGCGGCGGCAAGATCACGCAGAGCTGGAAACGCGGCTCCTAGCCCAAGGTGGCACGCGCCGCGGCCAGAGCGATGGCTGCCGAGCGCCCGTCGATGACAGCATCGGCGAGGTCTCGCGGGTGCTCCCGGGCGATGAACTCGATCTCCTGCGCAGCCCAATCGGCCCAGTGCGTCGCATAACTGTTCCCGTCGCGTGCCAAAGCTCGCCTCTTGCGGGTCGCATCGTCTAGCTCGACCCAGAGCGCGACATCCGCCAGCGGACGGGATGCCCGGCTCAGCGCCCCGACGCCCTCAACCACCACGGGCCGCCCGGGGTCAAACGACCGCCACGCCCCCGGCGCCCCGACGCCCCAGTCCCACGACTGCCACCTGTGGTTGCGCAAGAGCCGCGGCACCGACGCGCTGCCCTCGGCCAGGCCACCCCAGCCCGGATAGAGGTCGTCGAGGCGCACCAGCTGGGCGGTCGGCCAGGCGTCAACCAGAGCCCGGGCGAGTTCGGTTTTGCCCGAACCGGAACGGCCATCAATGAGAATGCGAGCGGGGGGAACGCGGTCGATGAGCATGCGCATGGGCTCAGGCACCGATGAAATTCCAGTGCCCGGTGGTAACGGAGGCGATGACGGCGGCCGCGGCCACGAGCAGTCCGAGGGTGATGAGCGCGGCATCCCGGGGCGCAAGCCGCGACTCGCGCGCCCAGGTGCGTTGATTGGAAGCACCAAAACCGCGTGACTCCATTGCGGTCGCCAGCTTGCTGCCGCGCCGAATAGACAGCACGAGCAAGGCGAATGCCTGGCCTGCAAACCGGCGGATGCGTCCGCGGTCGCCGAGACCGCGAGAACGGCGGGCGCGTTCAAGCGAGCGCCAGTCTTCAAGAAACAGGGATACCAACCTCAGCCCTGCCAGAGCACCGATCACGAACCGGGCCGGGAGGTGCAGCACCTGGGCGAGACCGTCGGCCAGATCGGTGGGATCGATGGTGACGAACAGCACAACTGCGGGCAGCGCTATCGCCAGCACGCGAAGCAGTGTCGCGATAGCCAGTTCGATCGATCCATCGGTGATCTCAATGAACAGCCAGTGGAAGTGCACGACGCCCGAGGGTCGCCCGTAGAGCAGGATGGTGAGCCCCGCGAGCGGCGCGGCGACCCAGACCGCGAGGGTGCGCAGTGCAAAGCGGCGCAGTGACAGGCCCGACCAGAGGAACAACACCAGTTCGATAGCGAGTGCGACTCCCGCAGAAACCCAGTCGATCGACAGCACAAGCGCGACGGTGATGATTGCGGATGCCGCGATCTTCGCCACGGGATTCACCCGGTACACCGCCTGTCGCCCCGCCACCGGGGTCAGCACGCTCACGCTGTCGCCCGCACCGGCGCGACCATGCGGCATTCGGAGTCGGCCAACGCCGCAACGAATTGCGTGTCGTGGGTGATCGCGAGAGCTGCGACCCCGTCGTCGAGCAGCTCGGCGAGCAGCGCGACGAGTTCGCTCCAGGTGCGCGAATCCTGCCCGAACGTGGGTTCGTCAAGCACAAGGGTCGGCGGGCGTGTGGCGAGCACGCTCGCGACGGAAAGTCGCCGCTTCTCGCCACCCGAAAGAGTAAACGGGTTGGCGTCGAGCAACCCCTCCAGGCGCAGGCGCGCGGCAAGCTCATCAGTTCGATCCGGCGCTCCGGTGATCCGCGGGCCAATGGCCAGTTCGTCACGGACTCGCCCGGTGAGAAATTGGTGCTCTGGATCCTGGAACACCGTGCCGATGCGCGACACCAGGTCGCGCGATTTCCAGCGGATCGGATCGCCAGGGAAATCGTCGGCGATCACCCGGCCGGCAGCGGGAGCGAGCAGCCCCGCGACCGTGAGGCCAAGGGTGGACTTGCCCGCACCATTCGGGCCGGTGACCGCGAGCAGGGTGCCCGAGCCGAGGGCCAGGTCGATTCTCGAGTGCAGCACCGCCCCCGCAGCGCGCGATCGAGAGCTGCTCGGTGTGCAGGAGGCGGCGGGAATCCGCCGGACGGTGACGGGTGGGTGGGGCCGGCTCGTGGCCGGGCACCCAGACGCCCGCCCGAGCGAGAGCCGCGCCATCCCGCTGCAGCACCGCCTCGACCGAGCCGTCGGCGCGAAGCAGGCCGTCGTCGAGCACAACAACCCGCTCTACGAGGTCTGTCCAGACCGACACCCGGTGTTCTATCACGATGAGGGTGGCGCCGGTGCGATCGAGCACCCGACGCACGGCATCGCGCACCTCGGCGACGCCCTCGGGGTCGAGGTTGGCGGTCGGTTCGTCGAGCAGGATGAGCCCCGGTTGCATGGCAAGCACGCCCGCGAGAGCGAGCCGCTGTTTCTGTCCACCGGAGAGTTCGTTTGTCGGGTAATCCAGCGGCAGGTCGAGACCTACCGCCTCGAGTGATTCGGCAACGCGTCGCCAGATCTCGTCACGCGGCACCCCGAGGTTTTCGCAGCCGAATGCGACATCGTCGCCGACCCGCGCAAGGATCACCTGCGAGTCGGGGTCTTGCAGCACGAGGCCCACCCGACCGCGTGCGGCATCCGGTCGCCGTCCGTCAACCAGCAGTTCGCCGCGCTGTTCGCCCTCGTCGTCACCGCCGAGCACTCCGGTAAGACCCTGGAGCAGGGTCGATTTGCCCGAGCCGGATGCCCCGAGCAGCAGCATCCGCTCCCCCGGCGCGATCGCGAGGTCGAGGTCGGCCACCGCCCAGGCGGAGCGGGCAGCATGCCGCCAGCCCCAGCCGTGGGCGGCGACCGAGACGGCGGTCAGTTCGTGCGCCCCGAAGCGAATCGGCTGAGCGCCCCTGTGCGGGCCAGTGCCCTCACCAGCAACCATGAACCGAGGCCTGCAATCGCTGCGCCGGAGATGATCGCGCAGACGGCATACGCACTGGCAAACGCGGCAGTCGCGCCCTGATACCAGAGCGTGAGGTCGTTTATCGCCATCGCGAGACCGGATGCCGCGCCCGCAAGCACCGCGGCGAACATCCGCCAGTTCGCATACAGCAGCACGAGAAAGACAAGTTCGGCGCCGAGCCCCTGCACGAGCCCGCCCTCGAGGGTAAGGAGCCCCCACTTGGCGCCCAACAGCCCCTCGACAGTCGCCGCGAGCATCTCGACGAAGATTGCTGCCCCGGGCTTGCGGATGATGAGCGCGCCGAGCACGCCGCCGACGAGCCATACCCCGTAGGTGATCGACTGGAGGCCGGGCAGGGCTGCCTCTAGCGGGGCCGTAAGGGGCGAATAGATCTGGTCCCAAGCGAAGTAGACAAGCCCGACGGCGACGCCGACGACGCTCGCCACGACGATGTCGACCACCCGCCAGCGGGCGCGAACTCGCAGCGGAGAGCGGGATGAAGCAATTGATGTTGTGGTCACTGTGCGTGCCTTTCGTGAGAAATGGCACGGGTAAATAAGAGTGGCTGCCTCCCTGCGCTGGCATGATCCAGATCAGGTTCGACGGTCGAAGCTTGGAGAAGCTTCCTCTCAGCCCGGCTCACCGGACTCCCGTGTTCGCCTCAATCCTAGCCACCCGCATCCGCCCCCGCACCCCGCCGGCGCAGCTCCCACCCGCGTTTCTCCGGAGCCTCGGGCCGACCCCGCTCGTGCAACCACCCGCTCCCGATCGCTTCTCCGGA
>JBDUDZ010000143.1:0-6117 GCA_040002635.1 Rhodoglobus sp. | reverse complement strand
TGACCGGCGTGGTGACGTGCCGTTATCTCCTCGACGATGGCTGCCAGCCGTTCTGTGTCTGTGAGCAGGATGCGATCGGGCTCGTCGAGGCGGATGTTCGGTCGGTTCCTTTTCACTCTTCCAGAGCGGAGTTTGTAGAACTCGAGAAGGTCCTCGGCGACAGACACGACAGTGCCGCTCATCCCCGAGAGTGTTCGATAGCGCAGGAGTAGATCCTGGATGGTGATCGTGTCAAGGATGACCCCGGGGGCGCTCACCGCGAGGCGCTCCTTAGCTTCGATCGCGGCGTGCAATCCATCGGGCCACCGTTGAAGGTGAGCTACGCGACCCCGGCCGCTATTGATCAACCGAATCGCGCCTTCTTCGACGAGGTAGTCGACATCTCGCCTGACCAGCGCGTGTGCATGTAGGGCCAGGTTGATTCGCGTGAGGGTTCCGATGTTGTCGGAGGCGTAGAGATTCACCCCGCCTAGATCGGCCTCAAGGAGGTCGAGTCCTTCATCGGTCAGCGTCACCGTCGCCTGCTCTGCATCGACGGCGAAATCTCGTCCGTCAACCAAGCTCTTCACGAGACGTGTGGCTGCGGTGAAGTCGTCAGCATCATGGTCGGACGTTCCTGCGAGCACCAGCGGGACCATCGCCTCATCGATCATCACCGCATCGGCCTCGTCGACGATCGCGGCATCGAATACGGGGGCGACCTGCTCATCGACGGTGACCGCGAAGCGATCGCGGAGCACGTCGAAGCCGATCTCGCTCACGGGTGCGTACACCACATCGTTGCGGTAGGCGCGACGCCGGTCGTCATGTGTCTTGTGTTCGCCCACCCAACCCACGCTCACGCCGAGCATCTCGAAGAAGGGGCGCATCCAAGCCGCGTCGCGCTCGGCAAGGTAGTCGTTCACCGAGATCACATGCGTTATCCGCCCAGACAGCGCGTGCCCAGCTGCTGCCAGCGCGCCGACCAGGGTCTTGCCTTCGCCGGTATCCATCTCGACGGCTTGACCGGCCAAGAGCGCGCAGCAGGCCACCAGTTGCACGTCGAAAGGCCGCAACCCTAGTGAGCGAGCTGCTGCCTCCCGCGCAATCGCCAGGAATCTGACCGTCGCGTCGCGGGGGAGCGGGCCACCAGTCCGCAAGTCCAATGCGGCGGCCGCCGCAGCCAAGGATTCATCGTTGAGTGCCGCTGTCCGGGCCTCTTGGCCACCGGCCGAGGGCACCCACGCTTGAAAGCGCCCGAACGAAGTCGCGCCCGGCAGGCCGACTGCGCGTGAGAGCCAGGTAGGAAGCGGACGGCTCATCCTGGCGTGCCCGCCGCGACCAGTATCGCCAACAACGGCACAATGCGTGAAGGCGGCACCTCGTGCGTCCCGCGCCTTCCTGAGACTAGCCAGCCCGCCGAGGCCAGCTCTTTCAGGTGGTGATAGATCTGTCCACTTGTACCCGTGTCCAGGGTTTCGACCAGGGCTGCGACTGTTGCGGTCCCGTGCAGCACAGCATGCAGAATCTGCAACCTCACGGGGTGACCTAACGCTAGTAGAGCGGGGGCATAGTCCGTCCAATCCTGATCGAGCACCGCGGTTGCCGGCACGGCGTACTGCCAACGCACGGTCCCTCCGGGCGGCAGGTCGACGGTGCCGGTGTAGAGCACGGCGCCCCCTGCCGGCGCGCGAACCCGCAAGCCCTCGAGCGCCCAAAGGGCATCATCGACCGGCTGATGTCCCACCTCGGAGCCAGCCACTGTTGGTCGCTCTGCAGCGAGCCCTAGAGCCTGCTCAAGAGCCGTCAAGCGTGACTCGATATCCCGCGCCTCTGCCATAGCTACGAGTCTACGTTAGAACGTAAATCGAGTAAATGCGCGCGCTGGCACAGACCGCTCACGGAGGAGGCGTCTGTGTGGGGCTACCCGGCTGCAACTTGCCGCATTTGCCTCAGAGTAACTTCTACTGGTGAAGACCGTTATCCGTTTTCACACTATTCGGAGAGATTCCAAGCCTTCGTGGCTGGGCAGGCCGTTTGACACTGAGGCTCGGCAGACTAGTTCACGCGAGCGCTCAGGGGGAGCGTTCAGCTGCCAAGAGTTCGCATGGGCGCAGCGTCGGAATCCCGTAAAGATGCCTGGCCCCGTCTGATGGGTGCCGGCCAGGGTGCCCGCGGAGGGACAACTCGGCATCTAAAGGCTCTGCAACAGCTGCGGCATCGACCGAATGATTCCGGCCCGCGGACCTGCCGCGATTGTGCCGGGTCCCATACTGCTGGACTTGATCGGTCCAAGAATCAGCACGGGCGATGAGGGGAGTAAGCGAAACGCGACCCATGTTGAACTATTCGGTTCAGTGTGTAACACTGAACAACATGGTTCAGCAAGCGGAAGTCCTCGATCGCACATTTGCAGCCCTCTCCGACTCGACCCGTCGCGAGATCCTCACGCGGCTCGGTGATGGTCCGGCGACTATCGGCGAGCTGGCCGGCCCCGCGGGCATGACGCTCACAGGGCTCAAGAAGCACGTGCGGGTGCTCGAAGACGTGGGCCTTGTCGTCACCGAGAAGGTGGGGCGGGCGCGGCAGTGTCGGCTGGGCACCGAACGAATGGACGACGCGATGACCTGGCTCACGTTTTTCCAGCGCCTGTGGGAGCGTCGCCTCGACGGTCTCGAGGCGTATTTCATACTCAACCCCCCGAAAGGAACTGACAATGACTGACATCAAGACCTTCGAGCTCCGGATGACTCGACTCATCCCCGCTACTGCCGAGGAGGTGTTCGACGCCTACACCGACGCCGAGAAGCAGACTGTCTGGTTCAGCCTCCTGAGCCCCGAGCCCGGCATAGTGCAGATCGATGTCGACCTCCGGGTCGGGGGAGTGCAGCATGCAAAGTGGGGGCCGAGCGCCGACCAGCTCTTCTGGGAAGACCAGACGTTTCTCGAGATCGATCGCCCGCACAGGCTCGTGACCTCCTCAACCGGCGGGACCCCCGACGGTGACACCATGACCACGCGCATCGAGATCACCTTTGACGAGGTTGATGGCGGCACGCTCATGAGCGTGTTCCAGACCGGGTTCCCGAGCGAGGAGATGCGCGACTTCTTCAGCACCTACGCGTGGGTCGGGGCGTTGGACCGCATCACGGCGTTCTTCGGCGGCGAGCGATGACCGAGCAAGTGACCGAGCAAGTGACCGAGCGAAGGACGCCTCGCCGCCCGCTCATCGTGATCGGAACCGTCATTGTCTCCGTTGTGGTGAACCTCATCATCTACGCGGTGGGGCGCGCGGCGGGCGGCGACTTCCGATTCACCAACGGCGGGGCATCCATGGAAGTCGATGCCCTCACCGTCGTCGGCTTCACCATCGTGCCGCTAATCCTGGGTATGACGGCTGCGGCTCTGCTCTCGCTGAAATGGCGCTGGGTGACGGCAGTCGCGCTGGTCGTGGGGCCGGCGCTCGCGCTCGGATCGATCGCAGTGATGACCCTGCCGACCGACTTCGACGCCGCGAGCAAGGCCACGCTCGCTCTATGTCATGTCGCCTTGGTACCGGTCATGGTCACGGGGCTGCTGGCGCTTCGCCGGGCCTGACGTGATGAAGACCGTTGTCCGTTTTCACCCTAATCGCGATCGAGGCGGCGCAGATTGCGCGTCAGTTGGGCGCCGTCGGACGATAGCGCAGGTTGACGGCCGCGATGGGGTCGGGTTGGCCGATGTGTTCCAGGCGTATCGGTGCCGCGCCTGGGTGGCTGTACAAGCGGATCCCGTCGCCCAGCAGGATGGGAACGATGTGCAGGTCGATTTCATCGACCAGGCCGAGCGCGAGCAGTTGCTGGCCGATGGTGGGGGAGAACACTTCCAGGTTCTTGCCGTTGGCCGCTTTCAAGCCGATGTCGACGGCCTCCTCGACCGAGCAGCTGAGAATCGTGATGTCGTCAGTGGCGCGAGCGTCATCAGGATGGTGGGTGAGCACGAAGATCGGGCCCTTCCATGCCCCGCCATAAGGGCGGGAGTCGCCGATGGTGCTGTCATATCCGTCACGCCCGCTCAGGACCGCGCCGGTGGTGTCGACGTATTCCTGGATGAGGCCGGGGCGGACGGTAAAGCCGGTCATCCAGTCCATGTTGTGGGCGGGACCGGCGACAAAGCCGTCTAGCGACATTGCGAAGTGCAGCAGCACCTTCCCCGCTGCGGTCTGGGGCTGGGTGTCTTCCAAAGTTGCCGCCTTCGTTCGATTGTCGAGTTACCCGTTCCTACTCTGATTGTAGAAAGTGCAATCGGAGCAACTCCTAGTGGCGAAGACCGTTATCCGTTTTTACACTCAGCCCAGCCATCAGCGTCGTAGCGATGGCTTCGCTATCGACTTAGATCGAGCTTCTCCGGCCGCCGCGTTTCGAAATCCCGCTGCGCCCGACTGGCGTCTGACAGCCACAGCGCTACGCGCGGGGAGCCCGCCGGATGTACCACTCGGTCGAAAGGAGTCGTGCACGATCCGCGGAGGAAAGTGCGTTGACGATGCCAGGCGCGGCTCCCCGCTCGACCTCGCTCGCGTGAGCCAGGATCGCGGCCACCTTCACGTCGAGCCAAGTAGTGACATCGATCACATCTGTCACTGAGTCATCTGGCGTCCCGAACAGCGCGCGTCGGTGGCCGACAAGCTCGTCGAGCAGGGGGAGTGTCGAAACCGGATACGTTGCAAGCATGAGGGCGGTTGTGCGCCACGGTTCTCCGGCTGCCGGGTACGTGAGCTCCAGGGCTGCGGCTTCGACCGCGAGCGTTGTGATCCGATAGGTCTGAACGTCGTCGGGATGACCGGTCGGCGCGCCGTAGGGGTCATGGGTGACCACCACCTCCGGCCGGAACTCGCGGATGATCGCCACCAGTCGCTCGACCGCCTGATCGAGGGGAGCGTCGAGCAGGCGCGGCGCACCGGGTGCGGATTCGGGGACTCGTGCATCGGCGTATCCAAGAAACCGAGGCTCGCCAGCGCCCAGATGCCGCAGTGCGGCGGCTAGTTCGTCACCACGCGCTGTCTGCCGGCTCCAGGTGGCAGTTACGACGGCAGTTCTCGCCCCACGGGATGCTGCGCGCGCCAAGAGGCCCCCGGCCGACAGCGACTCGTCGTCGGGATGCGCGAACACGCCAAGAATGCTTTGTTCGTGAGGACTCATGTGCGCTCCACGTCGGGCCGCCCCAGGATCGCATCCGCGATCAGGACGGGCTGTGATATGTACGGCGAGTGACTGGTGCTGATCGTGGTGGAGTCCGTGCAGCGCAGGGCAAGGCGTTTCTGCAAGGACGGTTCAACGGCGCGGTCATCTGCGCAGACGATGTATCTGCTTGGCAGCTCCCTCCACGCCGCTCGCGTTGCGATTCCTCGGCCATGCCCGGCTGCCTGCCGAGTGAGGAGTGCGATGGCACGTTCGGCCGCCGCAGGATCGCAGTCGCCGTAGAACAGCTCTCGTGCTGCGCCCGCAGGGATGAACGTTCCTCCTGACGGGTGGGGCTGTGCCCATGCGTTGACGGGGGCTTGGGGACCGCTTAGGGCTGCGCAGCTTTCTCCGAGGTCGAGGACGAATGCGGCGACAAAGACCAGGGCGGCAGCTCCCTCCACGCCTGCGGCTACGGCACCTCCGTAACTATGGCCGACGACGATCGGTCGACTCAGACTCGCGTCGACCGCCTGCTGCGCGGCCAGGATGTCAGCAGCGAGGGACCCCGGATGCAGCTTGGGGACGTGGACGTTCACGCCCCTCTTCGAGTTCCTCGACGAGTGGCTGCATGTGAGCTGGCTGGTGATAGAGACCGTGAAGCAACACCACGTCGGGCAATTCCATGCCAACCAGTGAAACACCGATGACGCCCTCGCACCCGACCATCCGCTTTTCAACCCAGTCGGGGAGTATCTCAGGTGTTACCCGTTCCTACTCTGATTGTAGAAAGTGCAATCGGAGCAACTCCAATCTGACATAATGGAGCTTATCGGAGTAATTAGTACGTGGCGCGTCCACCCGACAAATCGAAGGTGAATCCCGTGGTGAAGCTGCAGCCGGGCGAGATCATAAAGGCGAGCATCTCGCCGACCTCATCGACCTGTCCCACTCGTCCCATCGGGATCTTTGCTGTCATGTA
>JBDUDZ010000142.1:0-6223 GCA_040002635.1 Rhodoglobus sp. | reverse complement strand
GCCGGAACGGGTAGCGCTCGATCTCGGCCTGGTCGCTGATGCCGGTGAGCACGAGCACGGTGTGCAGTCCCGCTTCGATGCCGGCGATGATGTCGGTGTCCATGCGGTCGCCGATCATGCCGGTGTTCTCTGAGTGGGCGCCGATTTTGTTCATCGCGGAACGGAACATCATCGGGTTGGGCTTGCCCACCACGTAGGGCTCCTTGCCGGTGGCTTTCGTGATCAGGGCGGCGACGGCGCCGGTGGCCGGCATCGGTCCGTCGGCGCTCGGCCCCGTGGCATCCGGATTCGTCGCGATAAATCGCGAACCCGCGCCGATTAAACGGATCGCCTTGGTGATCGCCTCGAACGAATAGTTGCGGGTCTCTCCGATGACCACGTAGTCGGGATCGGTCTCGGTCATGATGAACCCCACCTCGTGGAGTGCAGTGGTGATTCCCGCCTCACCGATGACGAACGCCGACCCACCCGGAACCTGGGAGTGCAGAAAGTCGGCGGTAGCCAGTGCAGAGGTCCAGATCGACTCCTCGGGCACGATGAGCCCGGATGCCCTCAGTCGCGCGCTCAGGTCGCGAGGCGTGAAGATCGAGTTGTTGGTGAGCACGAGGTAGGGCTTGCCCTCGTCGCGCCACTGCTGAAGCAGCTCGGAAGCGCCCGGCACCGGCTGGTTCTCGTGCACCAGCACGCCGTCCATGTCGGTGAGCCAGCATTCGATGTCGCCGCGATCACTCATGCGGCTATGGTACCGGCGCACCGCTAACGCGACTGCCTCGCTCGCGAAATGCGATGAGGTAGCGCTGCACGGCCAGCGTCAGGATGAGAAGACCACGTCTTCTCCCAATCGATTGCGCATGACCGCGACGGCATCCGGACTCTCGTCTACGAGCAGGAAGCGCCGCCCGAGGCTGGCCGCGACCGCACCGGTGGTGCCGCTGCCGGCGAAGAAGTCGAGGATCCAGTCGCCCTCGGCGCTCGACGCTTGGATGACGCGGCGCAGGATCCCCTCCGGCTTCTGTGTCACGTACCCGGTCTTCTCCCTGCCGGTGGGCGACACGATCGTGTGCCACCAGACATCGGTGGGCAGTTTGCCACGCGCGGCCTTCTCCGGCGTGACGAGCCCGGGTGCCATGTACGGCTCGCGATCGACCGCGAGATTGTCGAAATAGTAGGTCTTCGGGTTTTTCACGTAAACGAGGATCGTGTCGTGCTTCGCCGGCCATTTGCGGGTCGCCCGGGCGCCGTAGTCGTAGGCCCAGATGATCTCGTTGAGGAAGTTCTCGCGACCGAAGAGGGCGTCGAGCACCACCTTCGCATAGTGGGCTTCGCGGTAGTCGAGGTGCAGATAGAGCGTGCCGTCGTCGGTGAGAAGGCGCCACGCTTCGATGAGCCGCGGCTCGAGAAACTCCCAATAGTCGGCAAAGGTATCGTCGTAGCTGTAGAGCACGCCTTTGATGGTGTCGTAGCTCTGGCCCTTGAAGCCGGTGCGAGCGCCGTCGGCACTGCGCTTCGTCGAGATGCTGGTGCGCGCCTGGGTGCGCCCGGTGTTGAACGGCGGATCGAGGTAGACCAGCCGGAAGCTTTCCGCTGGCAGGGCGGTGATGATCGGCAGGTTGTCGCCCTCGACGACGAGGTTGGGTCCATCCGGCGTCCAGGGCATGTCCCGAGATTAACAGCGCCACCATCATTCAGGACACCGTGTGAGCAGTGGGTCCACTGTGGCGAGCCGGACCCCGTCCGCCCCGACTGTGCCTGTGGTCACATCCTGTCCTGAATAATGAAAGGCGTGCCGACTGCCGAAGCGCCAAACCCGAGCCCCGAACTCACGACCAACGGTGTCGGGCCGTGGCGGGGCGAGCTTCCGGATGACCCGCGCTACGACCCCGAACTGCTCGCGCACGGCGACTCCCGCAACGTCATCGACCGCTTCCGCTACTGGAGCATCGAGGCGATCACCGCGGAGCTGGATACCACCCGCCACCCGTTCCACGTGGCGATCGAGAACTGGCAGCACGACATGAACATCGGCTCGATCGTGCGCAGCGCGAACGCCTTCGGCGCGGCGACAGTGCACATCATCGGGCGGCGGCGCTGGAACAAGCGTGGCGCGATGGTCACCGACCGCTACCAGCACGTGCTGCACCACGAGAATGTCGCCACCTTCGCGGCCTGGGCGGCGGAGCAGGGGCTCCCGATCGTGGCCATCGACAACGTGGAAGGCAGCGTGCTGCTCGAGACGGCCGGCCTGCCCGAGCGCTGTGTTCTGCTGTTCGGCCAGGAAGGGCCGGGGCTGTCTGAGGAGGCGCTCGCCGCGGCATCCGCCATCGTCGAGATCAGCCAGTTCGGCTCGACCCGCAGCATAAACGCGTCGGCAGCGGCTGCGGTGACAATGCACGCCTGGGTGCGGCAGCACGTCCCATTTCCGTCGGAAGAGTAGTCAGCCCGCCAGCGGCGACGGCCGAAGGTCGCGAAGTGTGCGGTAGCGACCCTGCTTCAGCGCACCGAGCGCCGAAAACGCCAGGCCGCCCGCGAGCCAGAACAGCAGCGGCACGACCGCGGAGAGCACGGCGAAAGGCGATCCGCCGTAGAGCAGTTGGCGCACCCCTTCGACGGCATGGCTCATGGGCAGCGCCTGGTGCAGCGCGGCGAGTGGAGCGGGCAGCGTCTGCCACGGGAAGGTTCCGCCGGCCACGACAAGCTGCACGATCATCAGCAGCAGCGCGAGGAACTGCCCGACGCTGCCGAGCCAGACGTTCAGGGCCAGCACGATCGCCGCGAAGGTCACCGACACGAGCACCATGAAACCGAGCAGCCCCAGCGCGTTCGCCGGGTGAAGGCCGAGCACCAGCGTGACCACCGCGAAGAGCGCAAGCATCTGCCCCGCGCCAAGTAGCGCGGGAGTGGCCCACCCCGCCAGCGTCGTGCGGATCGGGTGCCGGACGGCCGTGAGGGCACGACGCGAGAGCGGACGCACGAGCAGGAACAGCGCGTAAATGCCGATCCAGGCGGCGAGGCTGATGAAGAACGGCGCGAGACCGGCACCGTAGTTCGCCGCGGCGGTGACCGCGGTCTGCGAGACGTCGACGGGGTTCGCGAGCGCCGCCGCGGTTGCGGCACGGGATGCCGCGGTGGTCGAGGGCACGTCGGAGACACCCTTCGCCAGGGAGTGGTCGAGCCGCGCCGAGCCCGCCGCGAGCTCGGTGAGCCCGCCGGAGAGCGTGGTGGCTCCTGCTGCGGCATCCGCGGCGCCCGCCGACAGGGCCGATGCTCCGGATGCCGCACTCGAGACCGCGGACGCCAGCGTCGGCGCGCTCGCCGCAACTGCTCCCGCGCCCGAGCTGACCTGCGCGGCTTCCGTGGACAGCGCGGAGATGTTCGGGGCGAGCCCCGCCGCGATGCCGCCGGTCTGGGCAGTCGAGGCGGCGACGCCATCGAGCTGACCGAGGATCGCGGCCTCGTCGACCGAGCTGACCCCGAGGGTCGTGAGTTCGGTCTCGATCTGGGCCCGCGCGGTGGATGCGAGCGCCGCTGACTTGGCTGCCGAACCCTCAAGCGAGTCGGCGGCGGAGGCGGCACCAGACAGGCCCGACGAGACCGAGGATGCCCCGGCAGCGAGGGCTGAGGCGCTCGCGGGGAGCGCCGCCGCCGACGAGTTCAGCGTGCCGAGACCGACGGCCAGCGCCGAGGCCCCCGCAGAGAGCGTGGCAGTGCCGGTCGCCAGGGATGCCGCACCGGATGCGGCCACCGCAGCTCCGGAGGAGAGTCGGGCGCCGCCGCCCGAGGCATCGACGAGACCGGTTCGGATCGAGCCCACCGCGTCGAGCAGCGCACGCGAGCCCCTCTCGCCGATCTTCTGCGCGATCGAGACCCGCACCGCCTCGGCGGCCTGCTTCGCGAGGGTCGTGCTCAGGTAGCTGTTCGTGTCATTGGTGGTCAGCTGCAGGGCCGCCGGGGTGGGATCGTCATGCGCGGCGGAGGCGATGTCTGCCGAGAAGTCGTTCGGGAACGCGAGCACGAAGTCGTAGGTGCCGTCACGCACCCCGGCCTTGGCGGCGGAGTCGGAGACCTCCACCCAGCCGAAGCGTTCGTCGTCGAGCAGGCTGGTCGCGGCATCCCGGCCGTAGTTGACTGTCGCACCGTCGACAGTCGCCCCCGCGTCATCGACGACCAGGGCGGCGGGCACCTTGTCGAATTGGGAATAGGGGTCGGCGTTGCCCCAGAGGTAGAGGCCGCCGTAGATCACCGGCACGACCATGAGTGCGATCAGGGCGGTGATGCCCATGCGGCTCGCGGTGAGGCGGGCAAATTCCGAGCGGACGAGCGGGACGATCTTCATGCTGCTTCCTTGACCTGTGGTGCGAGGGCGTCGGCGGCGCCCAACGAGATGAGGGTGCCCGCAGTGGTGGCATCCGTGACGATCGCGATGGTGACGCCGCGCGCCGCGATTGCGGCGAGGGGTTCATACCAGCCGGTGGGCTCGCCCCCGTGCCGCTCGGGGGAGGTGAGCACGAGCGCAGTGACGTTCCCACGCAGCAGGGCAAGTTCGCAGAACAGGCGGATGCGGTGGACCGGCGGCACGGCGCGCACAGGCACCCGGGCGAACTCGGCGAGGCCGTGAGTGACGAGGAACTGCCGCACCGCCTTGCGGGACGAGGCCTGCGCGGCGAATGACAGCTCTTCCGCGACGACGGTGGCGAGGGTCACTCCGGCCGCCGGCTCGGCGACCACGGGGGTATCCACCAGGGCGCTGCGGCGACGCAGGTCGTCGAGGTTTTCGGTGCCGTCGGCCAACACTCGCCCCGCATCCGGGCGCAGCCGCCCACCGAGCAGCATCGACACAAGCAGCGGGCGCTCGGCGGTCTCCACCGCGAGAACGCTGGGGATGCCCGGGCCAACCTCCAGGGTGAGCGCAGGCACGGCCGCCCCGAGCCCGGAGCCGATGGCTGCCCCGTCTAGCGTGATGATCATCGGCTGCCCTTCCAGGCGAGCTCGGGATTGTCGTCGATGAGCCGCGCGGCCGCCGTCGAGCTGAGCCCGACGGTGCCCAGGGCGTGAAGCATCACGATCCGATTTGCGGTGGACGCCGGCAACCGGTGGCTCGTTGCCTGGGCGAGAGCAGACAGCGCGGCGTCTTCGACGAGCCGCGCGAGCAGGTCTGCCGGGATCTCGGAGACGATTGCGCCGGTGGCAAGACCCTCGGCGATCGTGTCCTGCACAAGTCGACGGATGGGGCCGAGGGCCGAGGCCGTGTGGTGCTGCAGCGCGCCGCGCGTGGCGAAGACTGCCATCACGCGCACCTCAGAAACCTCGTGCCACAGGCGCGACGCGATAAGCGCCAGCCGCGCCACCGGGTCGGCGTGGTGCAGTCCATCGAGAGCAGCAGTGATCCGCTCGGCACCGAGAGTGATGACTTGCTTCACGAGTTCGTCACGCGTCGCGAAATGCCCGTACACGGCGCGGCGCGACAGGCCAGCCCGTGCCGCGATCGCCTCGAGGGAGGCATCCGGATCGAGGTTGAGTTCGATGCGGGCCGCGATGATGAGCGCGGCATGATTCTGTGTCGCGTCGCGGCGAGGCATTCTCGGGGTGATTGTCACGAAAGTTGAGCATAATAACTTGCACAGCAATGTGCAAGTTAAGGCGTGCGATTGCATTGGTAGAATTGCTCGTAATCCCGTTTCCTTTACGAGAGGGTCTGCCATGCCGGCAATCGTGATCATCGGCGCCCAGTGGGGCGATGAGGGCAAGGGTAAGGCGACCGACCTCCTCGCCGACCGCACCGACTACGTGGTGAAGTTCAACGGCGGCAACAACGCCGGCCACACTGTGGTCGTCGGCGACCAGAAGTATGCGCTGCACCTCCTGCCCTCAGGAATCCTGACCGACGGCGTGGTGCCAGTAATCTCCAACGGCGTTGTGATCGATATCGAGGTCTTGTTCCATGAGCTCGACGCCCTCAGCAGTCGCGGAGTGGATGTCTCGAAGCTCGTGGTCAGCGCGAACGCGCATGTCATCACCCAATATCACCGCACCCTCGACAAGGTGACCGAGCGCTTCCTCGGCAAGCGCCAGATCGGCACCACAGGGCGAGGCATCGGCCCGGCCTACGCAGACAAGATCAACCGGGTGGGCATCCGCATCCAGGATCTGTTCGATGAGAACATCTTGCGACAGAAGGTGGAGGGTGCGCTGCACCAGAAAAACCACCTGCTCGTGAAGATCTACA
>JBDUDZ010000141.1:0-6341 GCA_040002635.1 Rhodoglobus sp. | reverse complement strand
GGGATAGCAGAACGGATGAAGATTTCTTCCAACGGTCGGGTCTGCGAGTTGGTGCGCACGAACACCGCGATGTCGTTGAGACTCAACCCACCCTTGCGCAGCACGTCGACCTCGTCGGCGACGAACTGCGCCTCGTCGTGGCCGGAGTACCCGGTGTAACCCACGATTTTCTCGCCGGCGCCGACGACGGTGAAGAGGTTCTTGGCCTTGCGATCGAAGTTGTTCGAGATGACGGCATTTGCGGCATCGAGGATGTTCTGTGTCGATCGGTAGTTCTGCTCGAGCAGGATCACTTTCGAGTTGGGGAAGTCGCGCTCGAACTCGACGATGTTGCGGATGTCGGCGCCGCGGAACGCGTAGATCGACTGGTCGGAGTCTCCGACAACTGTCAGTGACGCACCCGGGATTCCCCCGCTCGCGTCGAGTTGCGTGCGAGTGTCTTGGGGCACATGCTGCGGCTTCACCGGCCGCACCAACTCACGGATGAGCGCGTACTGCGCGTGGTTGGTGTCTTGGTACTCGTCAACGAGCACGTGTCGAAAGCGCCGCTGGTAGAGCGCCGCTACTTCGGGGAATGCACGGAACAGGTAGACCGTCTCGGCGATGATGTCGTCGAAGTCGAGCGCGTTCGCGCGACGCAGCGATGCCGAGTACTGCCGGAAGATCTCGAGAAACCCTGCCTCTTTCGGGTCGTTTGTGTTAGCGCTTCGCGCAAATGCCTCCGCGTCGGTGAGCTCGTTCTTGAGCTTCGAGATGCGGCTGGATGCCCCACCCGGCGTGAACCCGAAGGTGTCGGCATCGAGGTCTTTGATGATCCGCTTGAGCAGCGCCCGTTGGTCTTGGGTGTCGTAAATGGTGAAGCTCTGCTTCATGCCCATGACCTCGGCCTGCCGACGCAGGATGCGCGTGCAGGCCGAGTGGAACGTCGAGATCCACATGCCCTCCGCCTGGTCACCGACCAACGCCCGCACTCGCTCACGCATCTCGGCTGCGGCCTTGTTGGTGAAGGTGATCGCGAGGATCTGGCTCGGCCATGCTTCGCGGGTCTGCAGCAGACCTGCGATGCGGCGGGTGAGCACGCTCGTCTTGCCGGAACCTGCGCCCGCGACGATGAGCAGCGACTGCCCCCGATATTCGACAGCGTCGCGCTGCTGCGGGTTCAGCCCGGCCAGCAGTGTCTCGTCGACAGCGTGCGAGCCGGAGCCGCGACCGCCCGAGCCCGACGGCGGGAGGTCGGCCGAATCGGCTGGGTCAAGGATGACGGTCATTGCCCGGCAATTCTACGGCTCACCCCCGACCGCATAACTTTCAGTTCAGTGCGCCTCGAGTGCCGACCGCACGAGGTCGGGCTGGTCGGCGAAAACGCCGTCGATCCCCGTGTCGATGATCGCAGTGAACTCCGCCCGCCAGTTGCCGAAGTCACCGGGGGCTCCGCCGCCGCGGTTAGTTTTCGCCAGAAACTTGTTCTCGGCCCGCAACGTCCAGGTGAACACAATGAGGCCAGCAGTGTGGATGCGATCGACAAGCCCGGCTCGCCCGTCGAGCACCAACTTCTTGTCGAGGCTCACGCCATCCACCGTCTTCGCGAGCGCGGCGAGCCCATCGTCGGTGAGGTGGGCGGCGTAACTCGCGGCAGCCGCGCCATCTTTCGCGACCAGGTCGGCCGGGGCTCCGGCTGCATCAACGAGATACACGTAACGACCAGCGACGCCGCGCACCTTTAACTTGCCAAGCACCGACTCTTCGAAGCTTTCGACAACGAGATTCGTGGCCGTGGCCCAGTCGGCCACCTCGGCGGCGAAAAGTGCGTCAAGTGGCAGGCCGATGGATTCGAAGTAAGTAGCGTGCTTGATCTCGGCGACCATGACAAATTCACGTCCCAGCCGGTGACCGGCATCCACGATGATGTCGCGCAGGTCGCAGAGCCGCAGGATCGGATAGGCGCCGTCGAATGACGCCGAATGCTGGCGCAACGCGGGAAGCCGTTCGATGGCACGCAGTGTCTTTAGCTCCGACCAGGTGAAGTCCTCGGTGAACCACCCAGTGAGGCTTGCGCCGTCGATTGTCTTCGTGGTGCGACGGTCGGCGAATTCGGGATGCGACGCGACATCCGTCGTCCCGGAAATCTCATTCTCGTGGCGCAAGACCAGCACCCCGTCACTGGTCGCGACGATATCGGGCTCCACAGCGTCGGCACCGAGCGCAAACGCGAGTTCGTAGGCCGCGCGGGTGTGCTCGGGGCGGTAGCCGCTGGCGCCTCGATGGCCGATGACCAGGGGGGTGCGAGGCGTGTCCACAAGACAAGGCTAAGCGGCACCGAGTGCGCCGGTACGATTCAATCATGGCGACTTGCGCGAACTGCGGCCAGCAGCTTGACCCGGAGTGGAAGTTCTGTGTCTTCTGCGGCGAACCGGCTATTCCGGGCGCAATTCGTCCCACCGCGCCCGCTAAGCCCCGCATCAATCGGCTCGCTATCGTCGCGCTGGTGCTGGCCTGCATCGGCGGCCCGTTCGCTCTCATATTCGGGCACCTCGCGACGGGTCAGATCCGGCTTTCGGGTGAGCGCGGCCTGGCTATCGCCCGGGTCGCGACGATCCTCGGCTACGTCTGGCTCGCCGTCGGCGTCGGGCTACTGATCTACCTCAATGTCGCGCACTGACACCACCGCACCCTTGCGCTCCTGGCGCGAACCGGCGTCTTTGCTGCCGCTGCACTGGGGCCACTATCGCGACCGCTACATCCTCGGTCTTGTCCTGATCGTCGGTGGCGCCATCCAGCTGCAAGGTTCGAACACCTACACGGTGCCCTTTCTGCTTATTGGCACCGCCGCCCATGCCACCGGCTGGTCGATCATGCCGGCGCGCGGCTGGCGTCGATTGCTCGCCGTGATACCCGCCACCAGCCAGATCTGGTTCGTGCTCACGGGCCCGATGTCGATGTGGACCTTGGTCGTGCCCTATATCTGCTGGTTGGTCGTGCGGCATCGGCCAGCAGCCGCCTACGTCACTGTGCTGTTGCCGCTGGCAAACGGCATCATCGTCTCCCAGTACTTCACCGAATACTCAGCGATGCCGGTGGTGCTCAGCATCTCGATGGCGGTATTTGTCGCCTCGGCATGGCTCGCGCGGTCCATCGCCAAATTCATCGCACAGCGAACTGAGACGGTCGCGCTGCCATCTCCCAGCCCACTCAAGTAGATTTAACGTCCACCTTCCGAAAGGAAAACCCATGGCACTCGCCAATCCGGCCTTCTCCCGCAACGCCGCCTTCAGTGCGAACGGCGCTGGCGCCGTTGCCGCGGCCCAGAACATCTCGGCCCAGCAGCTAGACGAGCTCTACAACCGGCCCTCGGCCTCGGTCGAGGGCGAGACAATGACAGTCGAAGACACTATCGCCAAGACGGTCGGTGCATTCGCGTTGCTGCTGGTCGGTGCCGCACTCGGCTGGTTGACCGCAGAGACAATTCCATTCCTCTGGATCGGCGCCGCCTTCGTCGGGCTTGTCCTGGGGCTTGTCAACTCCTTCAAGAAAGAGCCGTCGGCACCACTGATCCTGCTCTACTCCGCCGTGCAGGGTGTATTCGTCGGTGGCATCTCTGCCTTCTACGACGCCCAGTTCCCGGGCATCGTTGTGCAGGCCGTGATCGCGAGCCTCGTGGTTGTTGGCGTGACCCTCGCCCTGTTCGCCAGTGGCAAGATCCGCGCGTCCAAGAAGGCAACAAAGATCTTTCTTATCGCGATGGTCGGCTACCTGGTGTTCTCGGTTGTCAACGTTTGCCTTGTCGCGTTCGGTATCAACAGCGACCCCTACGGTTTGCGCGGCAGCGTCCACATCTTCGGAATTCCGCTGGGCATCATCCTTGGCATCTTCGTGGTTCTCCTCGCGGCCTACTCGCTCGTGCTCGACTTCGACTTCATCCAGCGTGGCGTGCAGAACAAGGCACCCCGCAAGTACGGATGGACCGGCGCCTTCGGCATCATGGTGACAATCATCTGGCTCTACCTCGAGATCTTGCGGATGCTGGCGCTGTCGCGCCGCTAGCCTCTTTTCACGCGAAAAGGCCGCCCTCCGGGGCGGCCTTTTGGTTGTTAACTACCGACGGTCAATACTTGGGCGATGATTCAGCAGCGCACGGGAACTGAGCCTGAACTTTCCACAGACGGGCCGCAGCGACAGCTGACGCAGCAGAGCAGCCCTGAAGTGTGGGGCCGTCTGGTATTCGAGGCGACGCGACTGCCTGGTGTGATCGAAGGACACAGCGCTGTATCGCCGGCCAGTTCACGCGCGCTGTTCCTGTCGGAGTTTCGGGATGTCACGATTCCCGGCACCTCGCTCGCCGGCGGAGATGATCGGCTGGAACCGGTACACCTGCACGGGGTCGATGACACGAGCATCCACCTGTGCCTGCCTCGTGAGCGAGCCGCCACGGTGATCGCGGCAGGGTGGGCAGAGCCACATCAGTACGGAGACTTCGGAACGGAATTACTTGTCTTCGGCCCGCGTGACAGCGCCGAACTCGAGCTCATCGTGGGGTTTATCCGAGAGTCGCTGGACTTCGCCCGAACGAACAACGATGTGTGACTGCTATTCCCACTCGATAGTGCCCGGCGGCTTCGACGTGACGTCGAGCACAACGCGGTTTACGCCTGCCACCTCGTTGGTGATTCTGTTCGAGATTTTGGCGAGCACGTCGTAGGGCAGTCGTGTCCAGTCGGCGGTCATCGCGTCTTCTGATGACACCGGTCGAAGCACGATCGGGTGCCCATAGGTGCGGCCATCGCCCTGCACCCCCACCGAGCGGACATCCGCGAGCAGCACCACCGGGCACTGCCAGATCTCGCCGTCAAGCCCGGCAGCGGTCAATTCGGCACGGGCGATTGCATCAGCCGAGCGGAGCAGGTCCAGGCGCTCACGGGTAACCTCACCGACGATGCGGATGCCCAGGCCTGGCCCCGGAAACGGCTGGCGGCCGACGATCACCTCGGGCAGGCCCAACTCGCGGCCGATCGCGCGCACCTCGTCTTTGAAGAGCGTGCGCAGCGGTTCCACGAGCGCGAACTGCAGGTCTTCCGGCAGCCCGCCGACGTTGTGGTGGCTCTTGATGTTTGCGGTGCCGGTTCCGCCGCCCGACTCCACGACATCCGGGTAGAGGGTGCCCTGAACCAGGAACTCGATCGGCGACCCGTCAGATGCGGCCTCAGCGACCAGGTCAGCGGCGGCGGCCTCGAAACTGCGGATGAACTCGCGGCCGATGATCTTGCGCTTGGTCTCCGGGTCGGTGACCCCGGCGAGCGCGTCGAGAAACTGGTCGACGGCGTCGACGGTGACCAGGCGCACGCCCGTGGACGCGACGTAATCTTCTTCGACCTGGCGGCGCTCATCCTGTCTCAGCAACCCGTGGTCGACGAATATGCAGGTCAGCTGGTCGCCGACCGCCCTGTGCACGATCGCGGCGGCAACCGCGGAGTCGACGCCGCCGGAAAGGCCACAGATGACCTTGGCGCTGCCGACCTGGGCGCGGATGCGTTCGACCTGCTCGGCGATCACGCTGCCGCTGTTCCAGTCGGCGGGGATGCCCGCAGCGGTGTGCAGGAAGTTTTCGAGCACGCGCTGGCCGAACTCCGAGTGCTTGACCTCGGGATGCCACTGCACGCCGTAAAGCCTGCGCTCATCGGAGGCGAAGGCGGCGACGGGAGTCGACCCGCTCGAGGCGAGCACAGTGAACCCTTCGGGCGCCTTGGAGACCGAGTCGCCGTGGCTCATCCAGACGGTCTGCGCCTCGGGCTGCCCCGCAAGCAGGGAACCCCCATCGCCGGTTACCGTCATGTCGGTGGCGCCATATTCGCGCAGCCCGGTGTTGGCGACCTCGCCGCCCAGCTGCCGGGCCATCACCTGGAAGCCGTAACAGATGCCCAGAACCGGGATGCCGAGCTCAAGAATGCCCGGATCGAGATCCGGAGAGCCAGCCTCGTAGACGCTCGACGGGCCGCCGCTGAGCACGATGCCCGCCGGATGCTTCGCCGCAACCTCTGCGGCCGTGATGGTGTGCGGCACGATCTCGCTATAGACGTTCGCCTCGCGCACCCGACGGGCGATCAGCTGCGCGTACTGCGCACCGAAGTCGACGACAAGAACGGGATTAGCTTCGGTTGCAGCGCTCACGCGGCGACGCTCTCCTTCTCGAGGTGGGAGACGGCGGCGAGCGCCTCGCGCGGTATCCGGCGCTCTAGGAAGAAAGACAACAGCGGGATGATTCCCCCGAGCGCGATGAACAGGAACTTGCCGAACGACCAGCGGATGTAGCGCCACAGCAGGAAGTCGCAGGCGAGGTAGAGCACATA
>JBDUDZ010000140.1:0-6373 GCA_040002635.1 Rhodoglobus sp. | reverse complement strand
GCATCCAGTCCGTGCCGGTCTGGCTGCAGGCGGTGCTCGTCGTCGTGTTCGCGGCGATAGGTGTTGTTGCGAGGGACTACATTCTGCAGCGCGCGGCCAAGCGTCGGCTCGCGCGGCTGGCGAGCGAGCTACCCGCGATCCTCGAATTCCTCACGCTCAGTCTCTCGGCGGGGGAGGGCATCCTCGACGCCATCCGCCGCGTCGCCCGCACCAGCACTGGCGAGCTCGCGGGAGAGCTCGGTCGCGTCGTCGCAGCGGTGAATACCGGCCTGCCGTTCTCCGATACCCTCAGCGCGCTCGCCCGTGACCTCGAGCTGCCCTCGTTCACCCGATGCGTCGAGCAGGTCGTCGGTGCGCTCGACCGGGGCACTCCGCTTGCCGAGGTCCTTCGTGCACAGGCGCAGGATGCCCGCGACGACGCCAAACGCGAGTTGCTCGAGGTCGCGGGCAAGAAAGAGGTGGCGATGCTGTTCCCGCTCGTGTTCCTCATCCTGCCGGTGACCATCGCGTTCGCGATCTTCCCCGGCATTTTCGTGCTGCAGGTGGGGTTCTAGCAAGCCCTGTCCGACCCGGGCTCCTGAGCGTAGCCTGCGAGATGTTGGGACATTTTCCGAACCAGACAGGGGTCAGCATGACAACAGACCAGTACCACGAGCCGCCCGAGGAGCTTTCGGCTGAAGTGCGAACGTTCGCGAGAATGTGCGCGAGCCTCTCTGAAGAGGCGGAAGCGATCGGCTGGTACGAACAGCGCATCGCTGTCGAAAAAGACAAGGTAGCGCGGGCCATCATGCTCGACTCCCTCGGCGAGGAGTACAAGCACTTCAGCATGGAATTGGAGTTCCTGCTTCGCGCCAAACCCAAGTGGCGTGAGATCGCCAAGGGAATCCTGTTCACCGACGGCGACATCGTCGAGCACGGCGAGGATGCCGAGAAGGCCGCTGAATAGCCTGTGGACAGATCTGGCAGCTCGCGGTCGCGGGCTGCCAGCATGCTGCAATGACGGCGACCCCATTTAAAACACTTCGGTCGATAGTGCGCGACGAGCGCGGCGATGTTCCCGGCTGGGTGCTCATCACACTCATGACCGCGGGGCTCGTCGTGATCATCTGGGGGCTCGCTGGCCCCGCGCTCAGCTCGGTATTCCAGCAGGCGATCGACCGCGTCAGCGGCAACTGAGCCGATGAACCGGCTGCGGGCTCGACTTGCGGACGACACCGGCTCAGCGGTCGCCGAATTCGTTATGGTCTCGGCTCTCCTGACCGTACTCACGCTCAGCGTCATCCAGCTCGGGCTCGTGCTGCTCATCCGCAACACCGTCGTCGACGCGGCCTCCGAGGGAGCCAGGTTCGGGGCGCTCGCCGACAACTCGCTCTCCGATGGGGTGGCGCGCACCATCGACCTCATCACCGTGGCGCTCGGCTCCACCTACGCCAACGACGTAACTGCATCGAGGGGCAGCTATCTCGGGCATCCCGCGATCGTCGTCACCGTGCATTCACCGCTGCCGCTCATCGGGCTGATTGGCCTCGACGACGGGCTGGAGGTTTCGGGCCATGCCGCGATTGAAACCTTGGGCTGACGATGAGGGCTCGGCTTCACTCGAGTTCGTGACCGTCGGGATGATCCTGCTCCTGCCGCTGGTCTACCTCGTTCTCGTGGTCGCCGCCGTGCAGGCCGGAGCACTCGCTGTTGAGGGAGCCGCGCGGCAGGCAGCCCGCGTGTTCGTGCAGTCCGCCGATCTGGCTAGTGCACAGGGCGCAGCCGTCACGGCGATGCAGTTCGCCCTGGCCGACCACGGCGTAGACGACGGCACCGCGTCGATCGTGGTCAGTTGCAGCCCCCGCCCGGGCGACTGCCTTACTCGCCGGGGCTTCGTCACGGTGTCAATCGACCTGAGCGTTGCCCTCCCGCTCGCACCGCCCGCGCTGGGCGGCGGATTTCCGTTGTCAATCCCGTTGCACGCGACGGCCACCCAGCAGGTCTCGCGATTCTGGGGCGCGGGATGATGCGGCGGATGAACCCGCAGTGCGAGCTATCGCGGCCGAGAAGGATGCGACAGCTTCGCGACGAAGACGGCTCGACTCTCCCGCTCACGATTTTCTTCGGATTCCTCTCGCTCGTACTGGTGTTGCTCGTGGTTGCTGCCACCTCGCTCTACCTCGAACGCAAGCGACTATTTACGCTGGCCGATGGCGCGGCGCTAGTCGGAGCCGAGGCGTTCACCCTCGACGAAGTGTCGCGCACGCCAACCGGCTACCGGCCCACCCTCACTACTCCGGAAGTTGCCGCAGCTGTGGACGGCTACCTCGCGACCGCTCCGACCGGTGCTCTCGAATCGCTCGCCATCGAGAGCGCCAAGTCGGTCGACGGTCGCAGCGCCACGGTCTCGCTGTCGGCTTACTGGCGGCCGCCTGTGCTCGTGCTGCTTGTGCCATCAGGGCTGCGTCTCGAGGTCACGGCCGTGGCTCGGTCGGTGTTTTGGTAGCGGCTGGTCATTGCCGGGAGCACCCTCGGGTGAGCCGCCGCCAGACTCGTACAGCCGGCCAGTGTCACGAATTATCGTGACGAATTGTCGCGCGGCACCCGCGGCACGAAGCGCGGCAGATAGCGGATCAGCACTCCAGCCCCGAGCAGCCCCAGCACGCCCATCACGCCGGCCGCGAGCGCGAGGGATGCCGCGGCAGTGATACCGGCAATTGCCAGCGGTGCCGCAGCGCCGCCCAGGTTTCCGGTGAACCGCCACGCCCCGAGGAATGGCGCCGGGTTGGCCCGATCCGCCAGATCAGAGCCGATAGTCATCAAGATTCCGCTGCCGAGCCCGTTTGCGATGGCGAGCAGTATCGCCGCGCCGATGAACCACTCCACGTTGTCATGCACGTCGTGGGTGAACGCCAGCACGAGATGCCCCACGCCGAGCCCGACCATTGAGGGGAGCGCAGCCGCGAGCCGACCGAACCTGTCCATGAGCTGGCCGCCGAAGTAGAAGAGCACGAAGTCGAGGCCGCCGGCTATCCCGATGATCAGCGCCGTATTCGTCTCACTCACGCCGATGCTGACCGCCCAGAGCGGGATGATCACCTGACGGCTCGCTCGCAGCGCCCCGATCAGCGCGGCGCCGAGTCCGACCCGGGAGAGGGCTGCTCGATTGGCGTAGATAGTGCGGAACAGGCCCGCCGACTCTTCCTCGACGAGAGCCTCGCCCTCACGCAGGTCGCGTCCAAGCAGGCGCACCTTGGCGACCGCGCCGAAGGTCTTTGTCGGGTCGGGCAGGGTGACCAGGATGATCCCGGTCGCCACGCACGCGACGACGTGAATCCAGAACGCCGCGTGGGCCGAGCCAGTGAGTTGGATGACGCCCGCCGTGATGAACGGCCCGACAAAGTAGCCGGCGCGGAACGTGCCGCCGAGAGTCGAGAGCGCCCGCGCGCGATAGGGGATAGGCACGAAACTTGTCATGAACGCGTGCCGCGCGAGCGCGAACACCGCAGCCGAGAGCCCGATGAAGAAGATGCCGAATCCGAGGGCGACGGGGTTGGGCGCGATGACCGCGATCACCAGGCCGAGGATCGACAACCCCGCGGCACCGATCATCGCGGGGCGCTCGCCGATGCGGGCGATCAGCCAGCCGCTCGGGATGTTGCCAAACAGTTCGCCCACAGTCAGAAGTGCCGACACGAGGCCCGCGATCGCGAGGGATGCCCCGAGGTTGTGCGCGGCGATGGGGATGATCGGGATGATCGCGCCCTCGCCCGTGGAGAACAGGAGCGTGGGCAGCAGGGCCGGGAGGGCGATCGACCCCCAGCGGAACGGTTGCTCGGCGGTCGACATCCCCTTAAGGCTACGCCTTGCCAGGTGGCACTCATCGCGGCGCTAGTTCGCCGTCCAGCCCACGTTGCTTCCGTTCGCGAATGTCAGGCGGCCCCAGGTACTGTGCGCGGAGTTCTCGACGGTGAGTGTGAAGAACCAGATTGGTCGCGTGCAGTCGATCAAGAAGCTCTGGCTGCCCGTCGCTTGCAGGCTTGTCCAGGTCTGGTTGATGATCGGGGAGCCGCCACCGGAGCGCAGGTTCATGGTTGCGCTGGTGCCGTTGGTCGATGCCCAGGAGACGGCGATCGTGGTCGACGTCGTGCAGACGCCGGAGTAGTAAGTGTTCATCGCTGTGATCGTCGGGGTCGGGATCACGGGAGCGGGCGGTGGTGGCAAGGCAGGGGGGTCGGCGGGCGCGGGCACCGGGTCAACAGGGGCAGGCACCGGGTCAACGGGAGCGGGGACCACCGGTGCGGGCGCGGGAACTAGGGCATCCGGAGTCTTCGTCGGCTTCGGGGTGGCGGTCGGGCTGGGCGTCGCCGAGGGCCGGAGGCTCGGGGATGCCGAGGGCGCCGGTACGATCGGGGCGTCCGCGACCGTTGTGCTGCCCTTAGGCACGACGACGGCAACTATCACGATGATCGCAACCAGGAGTGCTGCGCCGAGCGCGATGATCGTCGCGAGCACCGGGCGCGAGAGTTTGGGCGCCGCTGCGGTCGCCACAGCGGCCGCCACAGTGGGCGCTGAAGTGGCCGCTGCGGTGGCCGGTGCGGTGGCAATGACCTCTGTTGGCGCAGCTGTCGCGGGTTCGGCCGATTCGGGTGTGACTGGCATCCTCCAAGGATGCGGGCCAAGGCGACGTCGGCATATGGGGGATGTGGCGCATCCTGCGCCGGTAGGCTTGCTGCCGATATGGACGAGCTGGATTTCACCGGAGACATCGCCGCGCTGCGCGCCACCTTCGCCGACATCCGCTCGGTAGTTGGCATTGAGCGGCTCGAAGCCGAGATCGCAGACCTGAGCGAGCAGGCTGGCGTGCCTGACCTCTGGGATGACACTGACAAGGCGCAAAAGGTCACCAGCGCACTGAGCCACCGTCAGGCCGAGCTGGCGAAGATCACCAGCATCGCGAGCCGGCTAGACGACCTCGAAATCATGGTCCAGTTGGCCAATGAAGAGTCGGATGCCGCGGCTGCAGCCGATGCACGCGGCGAACTGGCCAGCATCCAGAAGCTGCTCGGCGAGCTGGAGGTGCAGACCCTGCTCAACGGTGAATGGGACGCCCACCCGGCGGTCATCACAATTCGCGCGGGAGCGGGCGGTGTCGACGCGGCTGACTTCGCCGAGATGCTGCAGCGCATGTACCTGCGCTGGGCCGAGCACCATGGCTACCCGGCGACGGTCATGGACACCAGCTATGCCGAAGAGGCCGGCATCAAGTCGACGACTTTCGAAATCGACGCTCCCTATGCTTTCGGCACACTGAGTGTTGAGGCGGGCACGCACCGCCTCGTGCGGATGAGCCCGTTCAACTCGGCGGGCAAGCGCCAGACGAGTTTTGCTGCGGTCGAAGTGATCCCGCTGATCGAGGAGGCCGGCGCCATCGAAGTGCCGGAATCAGACATCCGTGTCGACGTGTTCCGCTCGAGCGGTCCCGGCGGCCAGTCGGTCAACACCACCGACTCCGCTGTGCGCCTCACCCACCTTCCCACCGGGCTCGTCGTGTCGATGCAAAACGAGAAGAGCCAGATCCAGAACCGCGCCGCCGCCATGCGGGTGCTGCAGTCACGGCTGCTGATCATGCAGCGCGAGCAGGAGGCCGCCGCCAAGAAGGAGCTCGCCGGTGTGATCACCGCGAGCTGGGGCGACCAGATGCGCAGCTACGTGCTCGCCCCCTACCAAATGGTTAAAGACCTGCGCACCGAGTACGAAGAGGGCAATCCCTCGAAAGTGTTCGACGGTGACCTCGACGGATTTATCGCCGCTGGCATCAAGTGGCGTAAGCGGGCGCAGCCAAGCTAACGCATCACGTCAGCCATCCGCGGCTGCTCGCCGAGGGAGCTAGCGACGGGGGCCACCAGACCCCCTTTCCTGTGAAAACAGGCCTCGCGGGTGTCGCTGCGTGGATACCCCAACCGTCTCCTTAGGCTGGCCCAGATGATTCGCTTCGACTCGGTCTCTAAGGCCTACCCCGGCACCTCGCGGCCGGCGCTGAACTCGGTGTCCCTTGAGATACTCAAGGGCGAGTTTGTCTTCCTTGTGGGGGCCTCTGGCTCTGGCAAGTCGAGTTTTCTGAGGCTCATCCTCAAGGAAGAGAACCCCAGCAAGGGTGCGATCCACGTGCTGGGCCAACATCTGAATACTCTCGCGAGCCGCAAGGTGCCCTACTTCCGCCGCAACCTCGGTGTCGTATTTCAAGACTTCCGGCTGCTGCCCAACAAGACGGTGTTCGACAACGTCGCATTTACCCTTCAGGTGATCGGCAAGAGCAAAGGGTTCATTCAGGAAGCAGTTCCGGATGCCCTGAAGATGGTCGGTCTCGCCGGCAAGTCCAACCGCTACCCGC
>JBDUDZ010000139.1:0-6386 GCA_040002635.1 Rhodoglobus sp. | reverse complement strand
CGCTGAGCTGGTCTGCTAGCGCAGCACCGGGTCGAGGGCAGCGCCAGCCCAGCCGCTTCCTCGCCGACCTGCGTTAGTCGGCTCGCGGCCGAAGTCGGCCGGGACTGTCACGAGGTGGTCGATGCCGCGGCATCCGCATTCAGGATGGGGCAGCCAGATGGTGGTCTCGCGCTGGCCGGTCTCGGCATCGATCCGCGTAGACGCGGCAGAGCCCGTACACGCGACGGAGCCCGGGGATGCGGCAGAGCCCGTACACGCGACGGAGCCCGGGGACGCGGCGGAGCCTGCTGAGCCGTCGAGGTGCTCGAGCACGAGGCGGCATGCCAGCCCGGCGGCGTCGAGAACGAGGGCGGGGCGTTCGGCCCACGCCCGACGGCCGAGCAACTGGGTGGCGATCGCGGGCCAGGCCGGGTCGGCATCGCGGCTATACAGTTCGAGACAGAGCAGACAGGGGCCAGTGCCGGGCTCCACCATCGGGCCGATGCGCACCCCGCCGTCACTGAAGACAACCGGCAGGTGCGGCACATCACGCCGAAGCCATATGCCGTGCAGGGCTGGCGGCGTCACAAAGTGGTGCGCGAGCACCGCGAGATCCGGGCGCTCGTCAGAGAGGGCGCGGGCGTCTGCGGCGACCTCGACGTGCACGCCACTGCCACCGAGGGCGTGGGCGAGGGCATCTACCAGGGAGCCGACCCCCACTATTGCGACGGTGCGCACGCTGGCGTGGCCGCGCCGTTCGAGGGCGGGGGAGAGAGCGGTGATCACAGCGTCGCGGGCGGCGGCGTCACCCTGCGCGATCATCGTGAGCCCTGGTTCGCTCACGCCGACCACCAGCGCCGCGAGCAGCCGCTCCTGCATCTCGGTCACCGCGTCGAGGGTGACCAGGGCGGGGTCGATGCCCACCTGCAGGCTGTTCGGCGTGCGCCAGACCACGGGATGCCGCGGATCGAGTTTGAGGATCATGCCCCCATGGTGACGGCCAGAACCCACATCGCGGGCAGACAATCCACACTGCTGCTAGCGGCTAATCCTCGTGCGGGCGCTCACTGGTGTCGTCGTTGAGCAGGTCTTCGATCGCCTGGTCGACGTCATCGGCCTCGGGGGAGTCGTTGGCGATTCGCGCGATCAGGGCGGCCGGATCGTCGATGTCGTCGCCGGAGGGCACCAGGTCGGGGTGTGACCACAGGTCGTCGCGTTTGTCGTTGCCGCTCGCATCCGTCACCGCCTGCCACATCGCGGCGGCCTCGCGCAGTCGCCGGGGCCTCAGTTCGAGCCCCACGAGAGTCGCGAATGCAGACTCGGCAGGGCCGCCCGATGCTCGCCGCCGACGCACGGTCTCGGCGATCGCCGCACTCGATGGCAGGCGCTTCGTGGCTTCGGCCGTCACGACATCAACCCAGCCCTCAATGAGGGCGAGCGTTGTCTCGAGGCGGGCAAGGGCGGCGAGCTGATCATCGCTCTTCGGCTTGATGAGTGCGCCGTTCTTGAGCGCTTCGCGCAGCGCCTCGGGGTCGTTGGGGTCGAACTCCCCAGCCAGTTGTTCCATTTGAGCGGTGTCGATGCCCACCCCCTGCGCGGAGTCGGTGATCGAGCTCAGCAACTGCAATCGCAGCCACTTCGCGTGCCGGAAGAGCCGGGCATGGGCGAGCTCGCGCACGGCCAGGTAGAGCTGAATCTGATCGAGAGGGATGTCGAGGCCGGCGCTGAAGCCGAGCACGTTCTGCGGCAGGATCGCTGCCTGCGCCGAGCCGTCCACCGAGGTATCCAGCAGGGGGATGCCGATATCGCCCCCCGACACGACCTCGCTGGCGAGTTGTCCCACGACCTGGCCGAGCTGCATCGCGAACAGCGTGCCGCCGACGTTGCGCATGAGCTTGGAGGCACCGGCGATCATCTCGTCATCAGGAGCGGTCTCGGTCAAGACCTCGGTCAGGGAGTTCGCAATAGACGTGGCTACCGGTTCGGCGAGCTGGGTCCAGACCGGCATCGTCGCGGTAACCCATTCCTGCCTGCTCATCAGTCGGGGTGGCTGGGTGAGTTCTGAAATCGAGGTGACCTCGTCGAGCCAGAGGGATGCCACGTGGAAGGCTTGCTCGAGTTGGGAGCGCTCGGCGGGCAGCGAGACCACCGTGCCGCGAACCGCAATGCCATTGGCCTGCTCAAGGGCCAGCCCCCAGTTGATGCCGTCGCCGCTGTTCTGCAGTGCGTTCTGCAACTGCGCAATCAGCTGCGCGACCATCTCAGGATCGTTCGGCAGGCCAGCCACTCCGGCAAGCTTGGCGGGGTCAAGGTCGCCGTTGCCAGACAGGAGTTCGCGCAACATGTTGCGCAACTCGTCTTCGGGGTTCTCCCCGTCGTCACCGTCGCTGTCGTCACTGCGCGAATCTTCAGGCATGCAAACTACGCTAGCCGCTACGCGGTCGTCCAGACCGTGATTTCACTTAGGCTTCGGCCCAGCGGTGTGCGCCCGTGGCGAACATCGTTCGCCCACTCTTCGAGGAACTCCCCCTGGCACTCTTCACTGACATCGAGCCCGAATCCAAGCCGCGCAAGCGCCGCTGGTTGGGGTCGGCGATATTTGGCGTCGCCCTCGCGGTCATTGTTGTTGTCGGGCTGCTTCCCGCCCCGTACGTGATCGAGCAGCCGGGCCCCGTGTTCAACGTACTCGGCGATGTAACGGTAAAAGGTGCGAAAGTGCCGCTCATCGAGATCCCCACCGAGAAGACCTATAAGACTGATGGCACGCTCGACATGTTGACCGTGAGCATCGTTGGTGACCGGCAGGATCCGGCGAGTTGGTTTGACATTGCACGGGCATATTTCGATCCGAGCCGCGCGATCGTTCCGGTGGACGAGATCTACCCGGCAGGTACAACGCTGCAGGAGTCGAACCAGCAGGGCACGGTCGACATGCAGAACTCGCAGAAGGAGGCGATCGCTGCGGCGCTCACCGAGTTGGGTTACACCTTCCCGAGCACCCTGACAGTCGTGCAGACCCAGAAGGGTGCCCCCGCCGACGGCAAGCTGACGGCAGGCGACACCATCCTCTCTCTTGACGGCACCGCGTATACCGACGTGTCGGCACTGCGGGCGGGCATAGCGGCGAACGGCACTGACAAGCCGGCCGAGGTAGTCGTCGAACGCGCCGGCGAGCAGAAAACGTTCGAGGTGACTCCAACGCTCAGCACGGGCGCTGATCCGGTGCCGATTCTCGGCATCGTGGTGGGCAGCGACTACCAGTTTCCTGTTGACGTGACAATCCAGCTCGAGAACGTGGGCGGTCCCAGCGCCGGCCAGATGTTCGCGCTCGGCATCATCGACAAGCTGACCCCGGGTGAACTCAACGGCGGCAAGGATGTCGCGGGCACCGGCACGATCACGGCTGCGGGTGATGTCGGCCCGATCGGCGGCATCCGGCAGAAACTGTACGGCGCACGCGCGGCAGGAGCCACGTACTTCCTCGCGCCAAAGTCGAACTGCAACGAAGTGACCGGGCACGTACCTGCTGGCCTCACGGTGTTCGCTGTTTCCACGCTCGGCGACTCGCTCAAGGCGCTCAAGGCTCTCGAATCGGGCTCAGACACTTCCGCCTTGCCGACCTGCCCGGCAGGTTGATCCCACCCGTAACGCGGGCGATGTTTGCAGGTTCCGACCTTAAGATGGCCTGAAGTCCCCCGAGCACAGGAGCACCACCAGTGTCGACACAATCCGCGTCCCCGGCGAGCCGCACGAGAGCTACGCTCACGATCACCGCTGTCGTTGTCGCGGTTCTCGTGATCCTTTTCTTTGTCGTGTCGAACCTGTACACCGACGTGCTCTGGTTCCAGCAGCTCGGCTACCTCAACGTGCTGACCACCCAGTGGATCGCCGGCGTCGTCATGTTCATCGTCGGTTTCCTGGCGATGGCGCTGCCGGTGTGGATCAGCATCGAGGTGGCTTTCCGATCGCGCCCCGTCTACGCGAAACTCAACTCGCAACTCGACCGCTACCAGCAGGTCATCGAGCCGTTGCGTCGGCTGGCGATGTTCGGCATCCCTGTCGTTCTTGGCGTCTTCGCGGGTGTCTCGACGTCCACCCACTGGGAAACGGTGTTGCAGTGGCTCAACAAGACGAGCTTCGGCCAGAAAGATGCCCAGTTCGGCCTCGACATCTCGTTCTACTTCTATGACCTGCCGATGTACCACGCCGCTCTCGGGCTCGCCTCGGCAGTTGTGCTCATCGCCGGCCTCGCCGCTCTTGCCACAAGTTACCTCTACGGCGCCCTGCGTTTCAGCGGTCGCGAGGTGCGTATCTCCCGTTCGGCGCGTGTGCAGCTGGCGATCACCGCAGCGCTCTTCCTCGCGCTGCAGGCCGTGAGCATCTGGTTCGACCAGTACACGACTTTGTACTCCAAGGGCCAGGGATTCCTCGACACCGGCGCCGGCTACACCGAGGCGAATGCCACGATTCCGGCCCGCGCGATTCTCGCGGGCATCGCCGCGCTCGTCGCCGTGCTGTTCATCGTCACCGCGATCATCGGGCGCTGGCGCCTGCCGATCATCGGCACCGCGCTGCTGCTTGTCAGCGGCCTGCTGGTCGGCAGCATCTACCCCTGGGTGGTTCAGAAGTTCCAGGTCGACCCGAGCGCGAAAACCTTCGAGGCGACATACATTCAGCGCAGCATCGACGCGACGCGCGACGCCTACGGTGTGGCCAGCGTGAAAGAGGTGCCGTACAGCGCGACGACCGATGCCGAACCCGGCGCTTTGCGATCCGACGCCGAGACGACCGCGAACATCCGCATTCTCGATCCCTCAATCGTGACGAAGGCATTCGGGCAGCTGCAGCAGTTCAAGCAGTACTACGGTTTCGCGCCGCACCTCGATGTCGACCGTTACACGATCGACGGCAAGACGCAAGATACAGTCCTCGCGGTCCGCGAACTGAACCAGACCGGGCTTGGCGATTCGCAGACCTGGTACAACAACACCGTCGTGTACACCCACGGGTACGGGGTTGTCGCCGCCTACGGCAACCAGCGCGCTAGCGACGGCAATCCGGTGTTCCTCGAGTCGGGCATCCCGAGTGTAGGAAATCTGGGCAAGTTCGAACCGCGCATCTACTTTGGGGAGCAGTCGCCCGAGTACTCGATAGTTGGCGGGGCGAAGGGTGCGAAGAACGTCGAGCTCGACTACCCGTCCGGTGGAGGCACGAGTGACCAGAATGCGACAACGACGTTCAGCGGCAACGGCGGGCCGAAGCTCGACAACATCTTCACGAAGCTGATCTACGCAATCAAGTTCCAGTCGGAGCAGATCTTCCTCTCTGATGCTGTGACAGATAACTCGCAGATTCTCTACGATCGCAAACCGAAGGATCGAGTGCAGCAGGTCGCCCCATATCTGACCCTCGACAGCGACACCTACCCGGCAATCGTCGACGGCCGTATCGTGTGGATAGTTGACGGGTACACCACCGGCACGAACTACCCGTACTCGAAGACCGAGCAGCTCTCGAAGGCGATTGCAGACACCTACACCCCATCGCCCGGGTATGCGATCGACGATGTGAACTACATCCGCAACTCGGTCAAGGCCACTGTCGACGCCTACGACGGCAGCGTCAAGCTGTATGCCTGGGACGACAAAGACCCGGTGCTGAAGACCTGGGAGAAGATCTTCCCCTCCACCGTGCTGCCGCTGAGCGACATGAGCGCCGAGCTCACCAAGCACGTGCGCTACCCGTCCGACCTGTTCAAGGTGCAGCGCGCGATCCTCGGTTCGTATCACGTGACCGACGCGGGCTCGTTCTACTCGAGCGACGACCAGTGGGTTACGCCGAACGATCCTGTGCTCACGACTACCGACACCCCGCAGGCGCCGTACTACCTCACGATGCAGGTGCCGGGAACGGAAAAGCCGGCGTTCACTCTGTACTCGACGTACATACCGAAGGGCAACGCCGACTCGACTCGCAACGTGCTCACCGGCTATCTGGCTGTGGACTCGGATGCCGGGCCCAACTACGGCAAGTTGACGCTGTTGACCCTGCCCAAGCAGACGACAGTGCCCGGCCCCGGGCAGGTGGAAACCAACTTCAAGACCGACACGGCCGTCGCAAGCCAGCTCGCGTTGCTGCAGAAGGCCGACACCGACGTCAAGCTCGGCAACCTGCTGACCTTGCCGGTCGGTGGCGGGCTGCTCTACGTGCAGCCGGTCTACGTGCAATCGAACAGCGGAACGATCTATCCGCTGCTGCGTAAGGTGCTCGTCTCCTTCGGCAACCAGATCGCCTTCGAAGACACGTTGAACCAAGCCCTCGACAAGCTGTTCGGCGGAGACTCTGGCGCCAGCGCGGGTGACGGTACGGTGACTCCGCCGCCGACCGACCCAACTACTCCGACGACG
>JBDUDZ010000138.1:0-6420 GCA_040002635.1 Rhodoglobus sp. | reverse complement strand
TCAGATCGCGATCGCGTGGTCGGTGGGCTTGACCGGGAACGGCAACTGCGTGCTGCCTTCAAGGTACTCATCCACGGCGGATGCCGCAGCCCGGCCCTCGGCGATCGCCCAGACGATGAGCGACTGCCCGCGACCAGCGTCGCCGGCGACGAACACGCCGGGCTCACTTGTCGCGTAGGTGCTGTCGCGCTCGATGTTGCCCCTCTCGGTGAAGGGCAACGGCAACTGGGAGTCGATGGTGTCGGACTCAGGCCCGGTGAAGCCGAGAGCCAACAGCACCAGGTCGGCGGGAATCTCGCGCTCGGTGCCCGACTTCGGCACCCGACGTCCGTCGAGGTACTCGGTCTCGGCGACCCGGATCGCGCGCACCTCCCCCACGTCGTTGGCAAGGAACTCGACTGTCGAGGCGAGGTAGACCCGCTCGCCGCCCTCTTCGTGAGCACTCGACACCTCGAAAAGTGTCGGTGCCATCGGCCAGGGCTGGTGATCCGGACGCTCGCTCGGCGGCTGGGTGCCGATCGCGAGGTTGGTCACTGAGAGCGCTTGCTGTCGATGAGCGGTGCCGATGCAGTCGGCTCCCGTGTCGCCGCCGCCCAAGACCACAACGTGCTTGCCCTCCGCGGTGATCTGCTCGCCGACGACGTCACCCGCTCCGACCTTGTTCTGCTGCACGAGGTAGTCCATTGCGAAATGCACGCCCAACAGGTCGCGACCCGGGATCGGCAAGTCCCGTGGCACCATGGCCCCGGTCGCGATGATCACCGCGTCGTAACGCGACTTGAGTTCGTCCCAGGTGATGTCGACGCCAATTTCGACGTTGGCGCGGAACCGAGTTCCCTCGGCCTGCATCTGCGCGATGCGCGTCTCAATGTGCTTCTTTTCCATTTTGAAATCGGGAATGCCGTACCGCAGCAAGCCTCCGATGCGGTCATCCCGTTCAAAGACTGCGACGGTGTGGCCCGCCCGCGTGAGCTGCTGTGCGGCAGCGAGACCTGCCGGGCCAGAACCAACAACTGCGACGGTTTTGCCCGTGAGACGCTCGGGCGGGTGCGGCACGACGTGCCCATCGGCAAACGCCTGGTCGATGATCGAGACCTCGACCTGCTTGATCGTCACGGCCGGCTGGTTGATCCCCAGTACGCATGAGCTCTCGCACGGTGCCGGGCAGAGTCGACCGGTGAACTCGGGAAAGTTGTTTGTTGCGTGCAGCCGTTCGATGGCCTGGGCGTTCTCGTCCCGCCAGGTCAGGTCGTTCCACTCCGGGATCAGGTTGCCTAGCGGGCAGCCCTGGTGGCAGAACGGCACGCCGCAGTCCATGCAGCGGCCAGCCTGCTGACGGAGTTGGGTTGGGTCCTGCTGCTCATAGACCTCTTTCCAGTCCATGAGGCGCAGCGCGACCGGGCGACGCTTTGGAAGCTCGCGCTCCTGGACCTTGAGGAAGCCTTTCGGGTCACCCATCAGGCACCAGTCGCTTCCATGATTCGCGCCCAGGTAATGTCGCCATCGGGGTCAAGTCCTTCGTCGATCGCTGTCTGCCGCGTTTGCAGCACCGCGGCGTAGTCGCGCGGCAGTACTTTCGTGAACGCGGCAATCGTGGCATCCATGTCGCCCAGCATTTTCGCAGCGAGCACTGAGTCGGTTTCGTCGCGGTGCCGGGTGAGCAAGTCGGTAAGAATTGCCACGTCGGCGCTCCCCAGCGGCAACAGTTCGAGTTCGCCGTTCGCCAGCGACTCTGCATTTACCCGCTCAGGTCGGAGACCGTGGATGTAGGCGGTGCCACCAGACATTCCGGCACCGAGGTTGCGCCCCGTTCCGCCGAGGATTACTGCCAGCCCGCCGGTCATGTACTCGAGCGCGTGATCGCCCACACCTTCAACTACTGCGGTAGCGCCCGAGTTTCGGACCAAGAAGCGTTCGCCGACGATCCCGCGGATGAACATGCTGCCCTGGGTGGCCCCGTAACCAATCACGTTACCGGCGATCACGTTGCGCTCGGCAGGGAAAATGCTTGCGCCGTGCGGCCGGATGATTATCTCGCCGCCACACAGGCCCTTACCGACATAGTCGTTGCTGTCGCCCTCGAGGCGAAGCGTGATTCCTGACGGCATGAACGCACCGAACGACTGCCCGGCCGTGCCGGTAAGCCGAACCTCGATCGTGCCAGTGGGCAGGCCGTTCTCGCCGTGGCGCAGAGTAACCTCGTGGCCGAGCATCGTACCGACGGCACGCTCAGTGTTGCGGATGGGCAGGTCGATCGAGAACGGCGTTCCGTTCTCGAGGGCGTCTGCTGCCGCGCGAATCAGCTGCTGGTCGAAGTGCTTTTCGAGTTCATGATCTTGTCCGACGCGGTTCGTGCGCGGCTCGTCGTCTGCGAATTCCGGGCCGACGAGGATCGGGGTCAGGTCGAGTCCGTCTGCCTTCCAGTGGTCGATGGCTCGTTCGACATCCAGCAATTCGCTGTGCCCGATTGCCTCCTCGAGGGTGCGGAAGCCCAGCATCGACAGGTATTCGCGCACCTCCTGCGCAAGGAACTCCATGAAGTTCACGACGAACTCGGGCTTTCCTGTGAAGCGCGCACGCAGCTCGGGGTTCTGTGTCGCAACCCCGACCGGGCACGTGTCGAGGTGGCAGACCCGCATCATGATGCAGCCTGATACGACGAGTGGTGCCGTCGCGAATCCGTATTCCTCTGCGCCAAGCAGCGCGCCGATGATCACGTCCCGACCCGTCTTCATCTGCCCATCGACCTGCACGACGACGCGGTCTCGCATGCCGTTGAGCATGAGGGTCTGCTGCGTTTCGGCGAGGCCGATCTCCCATGGCGTTCCCGCATGCTTGAGGGAATTCAGTGGACTCGACCCGGTCCCGCCATCGTGGCCCGAGACCAACACGACGTCTGCTTTGGCCTTCGTCACTCCTGCGGCAACTGCTCCGATGCCCGACTGGCTCACGAGCTTGACGTGCACGCGAGCCTCAGGGTTCGCACGCTTCAAATCAAAGATGAGCTGCTTGAGGTCTTCGATTGAATAGATGTCGTGATGCGGCGGCGGCGATATCAGACCGACTCCAGCCGTGCTGTGCCGGGTGCGCGCGATCCACGGGTAGACCTTTGCGGCAGGCAGTTGCCCGCCTTCTCCGGGTTTTGCACCCTGCGCCATCTTTATCTGGATGTCCGTTGCGTGCGTCAGGTACATGCTCGTGACGCCAAATCGGCCAGAAGCCACCTGCTTTATCGCGCTGCGCCGTTGCGGGTCGAGCAGGCGAGCGACATCTTCCCCACCCTCGCCAGTGTTTGACCGCGCGCCGATCGAGTTCATCGCAATCGCGAGCGTCTCGTGCGCCTCCTGGCTGATCGAGCCGTAGCTCATGGCGCCGGTGTTGAAGCGCTTGACGATCGACGCAACAGACTCGACATCGTCGATTGGGACAGCCGGGCGCTCGCCCTCCTTGATACGGAACAGGCCGCGGATGGTCATCAGGTTCTCGGCCTGATCGTCGACGAGCTTCGTGTACTCACGGAAGATGTCGTAGCGACGCGATCGGGTCGCGTGCTGAAGGCGGAACACCGTGTCAGGGTTGAAGAGATGTGGCGGGCCTTCACGGCGCCACTGGTACTCGCCGCCGGTGGCCAAGCGCTCGTGCACGCTGGTCGCGCCGTCTTCAGGATAGGCAGCCGCGTGACGCGCCGCGCTCTCCGCAGCGATGACATCGATACCAACGCCGCCGAGCAGGCTTGGCGTGCCGGTGAAGTACTGGTCGACAAGTTCTTGCGAGAGACCGACAGCTTCAAAGGCCTGCGCTCCCGCATAAGAACCGACGACGGAAATGCCCATCTTCGACATGATCTTGAGCACGCCCTTGCCGAGCGCCTTGATCAGGTTCTTGACGGCTTTTTCGGGGGTGAGCCCCTGGATCATGCCGCTGCGCACGAGTTCTTCGGCAGTCTCCATCGCGAGATAGGGATTGATAGCTGACGCGCCGTATCCGACGAGCAACGCTACGTGGTGCACTTCGCGAACATCGCCCGCCTCGACAATGAGCCCCACCTTCATCCTGTTCTCTTCACGGATGAGGTGGTGATGCACCGCAGCGAGCATGAGCAGCGACGGGATGGGCGCGTAATCTTTGTTGGAGTCGCGGTCAGACAGGATGATGAACTCCGCGCCATTTGCTATGGCGTCGTCGACCTCCTTGCACATCTTGGCGAGGCGCTTCTCCATGGCCCGCGGACCTTTATCTACGCGATACAAACCGCGGATAGTCGTGGCGAGGCTGCTGCCGGGCTGCGGGTCGATGTGTTGGATCTTTGCGAGTTCGTCGTTATCGATTACCGGAAACTCCAGTGCGACCTGCTTAGCGTGCTCCGGCGTGGCGGTGAGGAGGTTGCGCTCCGGGCCAATGCCGAGCCGCATCGACGTCACGACTTCTTCGCGGATTGAGTCGAGCGGCGGGTTCGTTACTTGGGCGAACTGCTGGGTGAAGTAGTCGAAGAGCAGCCGGGGGCGCTGCGCGAGCACGGCGATAGGTGTGTCAGAGCCCATTGCGCCTAGTGGTTCAGCCGCGTTCCGTGCCATCGGCGCGACGAGGATACGAACCTCCTCCTCGGTGTAGCCGAAGGTCCGCTGTCGACGCGTCACGCTCGCGGGCGTGTGCACGATGTGCTCGCGCTCTGGCAGATCTTTCAGGTTGACGCGGCCGGCTTCCAGCCATTCGCCCCAGGGCTCGGATGCAGCGAGCTCAGCCTTGACCTCGTCATCTTCGATGATGCGGCCCTCGACAGTATCGACAAGGAACATCTTGCCGGGACGCAGCCGTCCTTTACGCACGACCTTCGACTGGTCGACATCGGGCAACACGCCAATCTCGCTCGCAAGTACGACAAGTCCGTCGTCGGTAACGAGATAGCGGCCGGGCCGAAGACCGTTGCGGTCTAGCGTCGCGCCCACAAGCGTGCCGTCAGTGAACACGAGGGCTGCAGGACCATCCCACGGCTCCATCATCATCGAGTGGTATTCGTAGAATGCGCGACGGGCCGGGTCGACATCGAGCTGGTTTTCGAAGGCCTCGGGCACCATCATCATCATCGCGTGCGGCAACGAACGGCCGGCGAGGTTGAGCAGTTCCACCACCTCGTCAAACGATGCAGAATCGCTGGCTCCCGCAGTGTTGATCGGCAGGATCGAGCGGATGTCGCCGAGCACGTCGCTCTCGAGCTGTGACTGCCTTGCGCGCATCCAGTTTCGGTTGCCCTGGACTGTGTTGATCTCGCCGTTGTGAGCGATCATGCGGAACGGTTGCGCAAGCGGCCACGACGGGAAGGTGTTCGTCGAGTAGCGCGAGTGCACCAACGCAAGTTTGGAAGCGAACCGTTCGTCAGAAAGGTCGGGGTAGAACGGCTCGAGCTGCAGCGTCGTGACCATGCCCTTGTAGACAAGGGTGCGGCTTGATAGCGACGGGAAGTAAGCGTTGACACTCTGCTCAGCACGCTTGCGGAGGCGGAAGGCCTGACGTTCGAGTTCCAGGCCGCCAACGGAACCCTTGGCGTCAGTACGGATCGACTTGAGGAACAACTGCTCGAAGGCAGGCATCGCTCCGCGCGCCAAGTTGCCGAGATGTTCGGGCTCTACCGGCACCTCGCGCCAACCGATGACCGCGAGTTCTTCCTCATCAGCGAGCCCTGCGATTGCGAGCTTGATTTCGTCCCGCTCGGCGGCCGTGGTGGGCAAGAAGGCCATGCCTACGACGTAGCGCCCTACGGGGGGCAGTTCGAAGTCAACTACCGCGCGAAGGAAAGCGTCGGGGATCTGGGTGACGATCCCCGCGCCGTCGCCGGTGCCGGCATCCGATCCGACAGCGCCGCGGTGTTCAAGATTTCGCAGCGCGTCAAGTGCAGTCGCGATGATGTCGTGCCCGGCGGTGCCGCGAAGGGTCGCCACCATCGCCAACCCGCACGCGTCTTTCTCATTGCGCGGGTCGTAGAGCGCGGTCTTCTGCGGAGCAGTGCCGAACCGTTCGAATACTGGCGTGAGAGCCATGAGTACCGTCCTCACGATGGTGCTGGTGGGGTGGGACATCGGCGGCCCAGTGGAATGGCCCCGGTTATTAGGGCTTGCTGCCTGCTCCGCTTGTGGCGAGTTTCTCGGTAGTGCCCTTGGAGGCGGTGCCCGTAAGAGCACGAGCGGCGCCATCGCCGGGTTCGTCAGTGTCCGAGTAGGTCTCTGTCGACTCTACAGCACCCTCGGGTTTCCACTCGCGACCTGGCAGGTACGGGCTCGGTTCCATCCCGGTGTGACGCCTCGACTGCACAGCGAACAGGATGATTCCGCCGAGCACTGTGAAGATCGCGCCCCAGACGTTTGTGCGGATGCCGAAGTAGACGTCGCTCGGGTCGACCCGGATGCTTTCGAACCAGGCGCGGCC
>JBDUDZ010000137.1:0-6450 GCA_040002635.1 Rhodoglobus sp. | reverse complement strand
GTCGCCGTAATAGCGACGGCCCTTGTGCACCGCGATCGCTAAACTTCACAGGTGACAGTCCGCCTCTACGACTCAAAGGCACAGGCCACCACCGACTTCGTCCCGCTCGTGGACGGCAAGGCCAGCCTGTACGTCTGCGGACCCACCGTGCAGTCGAGCCCGCATATCGGGCACCTGCGCTCGGCACTGGTCTACGACCTGTGGCGCCGCTGGCTGACCTACCGCGGGTTCGACGTCACGCTCGTGCGCAACGTGACAGACATCGATGACAAGATTCTGGCCTCCGCCAAAGGCGGCACGGAAGAGTGGTGGGCGCTGGCCTACCGCTTCGAGCTGGAGTTCACCGCGGTCTATGCCGCCATCGGCGTGCAGGCGCCGACCTACGAGCCGCGGGCGACGGCATCCGTCAGTGAGATGCGCGACCTCATCCAGCAGCTCATCGACTCTGGGCACGCCTATTCCGCAGCGGGCGATGTGTATTTCGACACTGCCACCTGGCCCGGCTACGGCGAACTCACCCGCCAGAAGCCGGATGCCATGGAGCCTGCCACCGACGCCGACCCGCGCGGCAAGCGTGACCCGCGTGACTTCGCGCTGTGGAAGGGCCACAAGTCTGACGAGCCGGCGTCCGCATCGTGGCCGTCGCCCTGGGGTGCAGGCCGCCCGGGATGGCACATCGAGTGCTCGGCGATGTCGCGTCGCTATCTCGGGGCCGCCTTCGACATCCACGGCGGCGGGCTCGATCTGCGCTTCCCGCACCACGAAAACGAGCTTGCCCAGTCCACAGCGGCGGGGGATCCCTTCGCGACTTATTGGGTGCACAACGGCCTCGTGAACATCAACGGGCAGAAGATGTCGAAGTCGCTCGGAAACTCGATCTTCGCATCCGAATTTCTGGCACAGGCGCCACCTCTCGTGGTGCGCTACTACCTCGGCAGCTCGCACTACCGCTCGACAATCGACTACCACGACGGCGTGCTGGTCGAGGCGGAAGCCGCTCTCGACCGCATCGAAGCCTTCCTCACCCGGGCAGATCGTCGACTCGACGGCACGAAGTTTGCCGGCAGCGGCGTCGAGATCGTGCCCGACGATTTCGCGAGCGCAATGGATGACGACCTCGCCATCCCGCAGGCGCTTGCGGTGCTGCACGAGACAGTTCGTTCCGGCAACGCCGCCCTCGACAACGAAGATCTCGCGGCGGTAGCCACCGCCCGCGGCCACGTGCTCGCCATGACCGAGGTGCTCGGGATCAACCCGCTGTCACCTCAGTGGCGCGCAGGTGGCGCCGAGCCCGCCGAGCGTGCACTCGCCTCGCTCGTCGAGAGTCTCATCACCGACCGAAACACGGCCCGCGCGGCAAAAGATTTTGCCGCGGCCGACCGCATCCGCGACGAACTGTCCGCGGCGGGAATCACGATCGAGGACGGCCCGTCCGGATCACATTGGAGCGTAACGTCATGAAAAACCCAGGCAACAAGCCCCGCGCGGGCGCCGTGCGCAAAGCCCGCAAAGGCCCGCAGGTCGGCTCGGGCGGGCAGGGCCGTCAGGCCCTCGAGGGTAAGAAACCCACTCCCAAGGCAGTGGATCGTCCGTACCACCCGGCGGGCAAGCGTAAGGCTGCGGCTGAGCGCTTTGAGGCGGCCGGTGGCAAGCGCACCGGCAAGAAGCCCGAGGCGGCTCAGGCCCGCGGGCCGCGTGACCGTTCACCTAAGTCGGCCGATGAGTCGGAGATGGTGACGGGGCGCAACTCGGTGCTCGAGGCGTTGCGCGCCAAAATCCCCGTCACGACGCTGTACATGGCGTCTCGCATCGAGTTCGACGACCGCGTCAAAGAGATCCTGTCGATTGCCAACGGCCGCGGCATCCCGGTGCTCGAAGTCATGCGGCCCGAGCTTGATCGGCTCGCCGGGTTCGACTCTGTGCACCAGGGCGTAGCGCTCAAGGTGCCGCCGTACGAGTACGCGCATCCGATGGAGCTTCTCGACAAGGTCATCTCGCAAGGCAAGGTTCCACTGCTTGTGGCACTGGATGGCATCACCGACCCGCGCAACCTGGGCGCGATCATCCGCTCGGTGGCAGCGTTTGGCGGGCAGGGCGTGATCGTGCCACAGCGGCGTTCGGTGGGGCTCACGGCATCCGCGTGGAAGACCTCGGCCGGAGCTGCCGCACGCACCCCCGTCGCGATGGCGGGCAACCTCACCCAGACGATCAAGGCCTACAAAGACCGGGGTGTATTCGTGCTCGGTCTCGATGGGGGTGGTTCGGTGTCGTTGCCAGACCTGCAGCTTGCGAAAGAGCCGGTGCTGGTCGTGGTCGGCAGCGAGGGTAAGGGGCTGTCACGGCTTGTCACGGAGAACTGCGATGCCGTCGTGTCGATCCCGATCCAGGCAACCACCGAATCGCTGAACGCGGGAATCGCGGCGAGCGTGACGCTCTACGAGATCGCGCGGCTGCGGGCGGGCCGCAAGTAGGAGGGCCGTCGCGTCAGACCTTGGAGCGCCAGTCGTCTTCGTCGGGGTCAAGGATGTCGATAGGGACGGTGAACGTGCCGGTCGGCGGGTCGATGATCGTCGCCTCATCGCGCCGGTGGCGCAGCACGGTGTCAACGTAGCTCGACACTGCTTCGGCCAGCGGCACGTCGCGGTTCTCGTTTTGCGACAGGTACCACCGATGGTCGAGCAGCTGATGGAAGATCTCAGCCGGCTCGAGCTTGCCCTTCAGGTCTTTCGGGATGGCGCGGATCACCGGCTCGAACACCCGCGCAGCCCATTCGTGGGCGACAACCTCCTCGTCGAGGTTCTGCTTGTCGAATGCCGCGCGGTACGAGTCGAGGTCGTTGAGCAGGCGCCGCGCCTGGTTCTCCTGCGCGTCGAGCCCGGTGAGCCGCAGCAGTCGGCGCGAGTGGTGACCGGCGTCGACGACTTTTGGCTGGATGCGCACCTGGGTGCCGGTGTCATCGGTCTTAATCGCAAGTTCTTCGATGTCGAACCCGAGGTTGTTGAGGCGCTCGACGCGTTGGTTGATGCGCCAGCGCTCCGACTGCGCGAACTCTTCGGGGGCGGTGAGCTCTTTCCAGAGAGTGCGGTACTGCGCGACAATCCGGTTACTGATCTCGACAGCGTCGATGTCTTCTTCGAGCCGCCCGCCTGCCTGTAGATCGAGCAGCTCGCCGGCGATGTTGATTCTCGCGATCTCGAGATCGTTTTCGCGCTGGCCGTTGGAGAGCCCGTCGTAGAGCTGGCCGGTTTCGGCATCTACCAGGTAGGCGGCGAATGCGCCGGCGTCGCGCAGGAACAGGGTGTTCGAGAGCGACACGTCACCCCAAAAGAACCCGATGATGTGCAGTCGCACGAGAAGCACAGCGAGCGCGTCTACCAGGCGCGTCGCAGTCTCCGGCCGCAGGCTCTGCGAGTACAGCGCGCGGTATGGCAGTGAGAAGCGCAGGTGGCGCGTGACAAGCACCGACGCGAGGGCTTCGCCGCTTACTGAAGTGCGGTTGGTGATTACAGCGACCGGGTCGACGCAGGGAATGTCGAGCCGCTGCAGAGTGCGCAGCATGTCGTATTCGCGCTTGGCCAGCTCTGCCGAGGTCTCCTTTATCGCGACGACGTACCCGCTGAGGTTGACGAAGCGCACGATGTGGCGCGAGATTCCCTTGGGCAGGGCGGCGATCGTGTCATCCGGCCACAGTTCGAGGGGCAGGCCCCACGGCAGGTCGAGCAGCGCGGGGTCGACAGTGGCAGCAGTGATGTTGAGTGAGCCGCTCATTGCGTCCTTAAAATGCTGATCGAGTAGCGCGAAGTGCGCATCGGGATCCAAATCGGGTCTCGATGCGCGCCTTCGCGGCTACTCGACCGACGAACTACTTAGCTGCGACTACTGCTTTCTTGCTCAGGCGCAGGCCAGACTCGGTGTCGAAGACGTGGATGTGGTCGGCCTGGGGTGTGACGAACACCTTGTCGCCAGCGCTCGGGTGTGAACGACCATCAACGCGCACGACGATGTCGACGCGCTTGGTGTCGACGGTGGTGTGGCCGTAGAGGTAACCGTCGGCGCCGAGCTCCTCGACGACGTCGACCTCGACCGGCAGGCCTTCGCCGCTGGTGGAGACCTTGAGGTCTTCGGGGCGAATGCCGATGGTCGCCTTCTTCGCCGTGGTGCCAGCGAGGCTGTCGCGGTCGACCTTGGCAACGGCCGTGCCGAACTTGAGGCCACCGTCGACGATGTCGGCGTCGAACAGATTCATCGCAGGGCTGCCGATAAAGCCGGCAACGAACACGTTCTGCGGGCCTTCGTACAGGTCGCGCGGCGTGCCGACCTGCTGCAGCACGCCATCTTTCAGCACGGCTATGCGGTCACCCATGGTGAGCGCTTCGGTCTGGTCATGCGTCACGTAAACCGTGGTGACGCCGAGGCGGCGCTGAAGCGACGCAATCTGGGTGCGGGTCTGCACGCGCAACTTGGCGTCGAGGTTCGACAGCGGCTCGTCCATGAGGAACACCTGGGGCTGGCGCACGATTGCGCGGCCCATGGCAACTCGTTGGCGCTGGCCACCGGAGAGAGCCTTGGGCTTGCGGGCGAGGTAAGGCTCGAGGTCGAGAAGCTTGGCTGCCTCAAGCACGCGAGCGGCGCGGTCGTCTTTGTTGACACCGGCGATCTTCAGCGCGAAGCCCATGTTCTCGGCCACAGTCATGTGGGGGTAGAGGGCGTAGTTCTGGAAAACCATCGCGATGTCGCGGTCTTTCGGCGGCACATCGGTCACGTCGCGGTCGCCGATCAGGATGCGGCCGGTGTTGACCTCTTCGAGGCCGGCGAGCATGCGAAGGCTTGTGGACTTGCCACAGCCGGAAGGCCCGACGAGAACGAGAAACTCGCCATCAGCGACTTGGAGGTCGAGTGCATCGACGGCGGGGCGGGTGGAACCTGGGTAAATGCGGGTTGCTTTGTCGAACGTTACTGATGCCATGGCTATTAATGCTCCTTCACCGGCAGGTACGTGCCGGACGATCCGTAGTGAATGGACGATGGCCTAAACCACCACCACAATTATTGCACGTTGGGAAATTCACAGACATCACTCTTAGGATTTCCTACGGCGCACACACATTCCCTTTGCGTCAGCCAAGAAGATGAGGTTCGAGTGAGCTACGGCAGTTCCGGAAACGACGGAATCTCAAAGAACGACCGCCGCGAGGCGGCCCGCGAGAAGGCCAGAATCCTGCGCGACGAGCAGAAGAAGAAAGATCGTCGCTCGCGGGTTCTCCTTCAGGGCGGAGTCATCCTGGCGTCGATCGCCATCATCGTGATCATCGGGCTGGTCATAGTCAGCTCGGTCAAGCCCGAAGGCCCCGGCCCACAGAACATGGCAAGTGACGGCATCCAAATCAGTCAAGGCGGTGTCGCCCTCAAGACTCCTGCGCTCAAGACCGGCGAGGCCCCGATCGCCAACAAGCCGGACACATCGACGGGTGTGCTCAACATCCAGATGTATGTCGACTACCTGTGCCCGATCTGCGGCGACTTCGAGAAGACCAACGGCGACTACATCACCAGCCTGCTCGACAACGGTGGGGCAACCGTCGAGATCCACCCGCTGGCGATTCTCGACAGGCTGTCGCAGGGAACGCGGTACTCAACCCGCGCCGCGAACGCAGCGGCGTGCGTAGCGAACTACTCACCCAGTGAGTATTACGACTTTCACACGCTGCTGTTCGCTAAACAACCGGGGGAGAACACCACCGGTCGCACCGACGACGAACTTATTGGTTACGCCGATCAGGTCAAGGTGAAGAACGCGAGCAAGATCGACAGTTGCATCCGCAATCAAGATTTCAAAGCCTGGGTCGAGGCCTCGACGGCACGTGCACTCAACGGCCCGATCCCGAACTCGAATGTCGACAAGGTGCAGGGCACCCCGACAGTGATCGTCAACGGGTTGAAGTATGGCGGGTCAGAAAATGACCTCGCTGCGTTCCAGGCCTTTGTGGTGCAGGCCGAGGGTGACACGTTCAACCAGAGCTCGACCTCCACCCCCACCCCGACGCCTACTCCCGCCGGATAGGTCGCAACCTGCCGTCGCGCGGGAACTTTTGCACCAGGGTCGTTGTTGTTAACCGTGGCGCCGCAAGCCAGCGAGCACCATTCACGCACTAGTGAGGACAACAATGAGCGACAACACTGAGACCGCGATTCTGGCCGGAGGCTGCTTCTGGGGCGCGCAGGAACTGCTGCGTAAGCGTCAGGGAGTGCTCTCCACCCGCGTCGGATACTCGGGTGGCGCGGTGGCGAACGCAACGTACAACAACCACGCGGGGCACGCCGAAGCAGTTGAGGTGGTATTCGATCCGTCGGTGATCAGCTACCGCGACATCCTCGAGTTCTTCTTCCAGATCCACGACCCGTCGACGAAGGACCGCCAGGGCAACGACGTCGGCTCGAGCTACCGCTCGG
>JBDUDZ010000136.1:0-6456 GCA_040002635.1 Rhodoglobus sp. | reverse complement strand
AGGCTGATTGACCTATGGACAACTAATGAGCGGCTCGAAATGAGTTCCGTCCACTAATCGTCTGTGCCCTGTCTGGGCGCAGACTCAGACAGGAGAATTGTGGCTGCCAAACCACGCGTACACGAAGTCGCCGCCGAACTCGGCATCGACAGCAAGATTGCCCTCGCGAAGCTCAAGGAAATGGGCGAGTTCGTCAAGGGCCCGTCATCAAGCATCGAACCTCCCGTGGCCCGAAAGCTCAAGGCTGCTCTCGAGGCCGATGGCATCAAGGCTGCTCCCGCCAGCGAGAAGCCGAAGGCCGCTGCGCCCGCAGCCCCCAAGCCACCCGCACGCGAGCCCGCCCCGGCACCGGTGGTTGTCGACGACTTCGACGCGCCCGCCCCGGCGGCGCCCCCACTGACTGTGGCCGAACGACAGGCGCAGGCCGAGGCACATGCGGCGGCTCCTGCGGCACCTGTCGCTGCGGATGACGCGGCCGCCAGCACCAGCGGAATCCCGCGCCCCGGCGCCCCCCGCCCCGGCAACAACCCGTTCGCGTCGAACCAGGGCATGTCGCGCCCGGGTATCCCGCGGCCGGGAAACAACCCCTTCGCCTCAAACCAGGGCATGCAGCGATCCGACACTCCTGGCGGAATCCCGCGCCCCGGCGCCCCCCGCCCCGGTGGACCGGGTCAGGGTACGCGCCCGCCGGCCTTCGGTGCGCGCCCAGGCGCTGGCGCAGGATTCCAGCAGCGTCCCGGCGGACCCCGTCCGGCAGGTGCCGGTGGTTTCCGTCCCGGCGGCGCTCCCGGTGGAGCCCCCGGTAACAACTTCGGCCCGAATCGGCCCCCGGCCGGTGGCGCTGGTGGTCGCGGTCGCGGTCCCGGCGGCGGCACCGCTGGCGCGTTCGGTCGCGGTGGCGGCAAGTCCAAGGCGCGCAAGTCGAAGCGCACGAAGCGCGCCGAGTTTGAGCTGAGAGAAGCCCCGTCGCTGGGTGGCGTCAGCGTTCCCCGCGGCGACGGCAAGACCATCATCCGTCTGCGTCGTGGCGCATCGATCTCAGACCTGGCCGACAAGCTGGAGACGCTGACCGGCTACTCCGTGCAGCCCGGGGCGCTCGTGACCGCCCTGTTCCACCTGGGACAGATGGCTACGGCGACCGAGTCTCTCGACGAGGGAACATTCGAGATTCTCGCCGGTGAACTTAACTACAAGATCGAAATGGTTTCGCCCGAGGATGAAGACCGCGAGTTGCTCGCCGGCTTCGACCTCGACCTCGACCAGGAGCTCGAAGACGAAGACGACGAAGACCTGGAGATCCGTCCCCCGGTCGTCACGGTCATGGGTCACGTCGACCACGGAAAGACCAAGCTGCTCGACGCGATCCGCAAGGCCAACGTCGTTGCCGGTGAAGCGGGTGGAATCACCCAGCACATTGGTGCGTACCAGGTCTGGACCGAGCACGAGGGCATCGAGCGCGCCATCACCTTCATCGACACCCCGGGCCACGAGGCGTTCACCGCCATGCGCGCCCGTGGTGCGCAGGTGACCGACCTCGCGATCCTCGTGGTCGCCGCCGACGACGGCATCATGCCGCAGACGGTGGAGGCGCTCAACCACGCCCAGGCCGCCGGTGTGCCGATCGTCGTCGCCGTCAACAAGATTGACAAGGATGGCGCCAACCCCGCGAAGGTGCGCCAGCAGCTCACCGAGTTCGGCCTGGTCGCCGAAGAGTACGGCGGAGACACGATGTTCATCGACGTGTCGGCGCTCAACAACATCGGCATCGACTCGCTGCTTGACGCGGTGCTCCTGACCGCCGATGCCGGACTCGACTTGCGCTCTAACCCGAACAAGGATGCCCGCGGTGTCGCCATCGAGGCGAAGCTCGACAAGGGCCGCGGTGCTGTCGCGACAGTGCTCATCCAGTCCGGAACGCTGCGCGTCGGTGATGCAATCGTCGCCGGAACTGCGTATGGCCGGGTGCGTGCAATGCACGACGAAGATGGTGTGGTTGTCGAAGAGGCATACCCGTCGCGCCCAGTGCAGGTGCAGGGTCTGTCTACAGTTCCCCGCGCCGGTGACACGTTCATCGTCGTCGAGGAAGACCGCACCGCCCGCCAGATCGCTGAGAAGCGTGAAGCCGTCGAGCGCAACGCCCTGCTGGCCAAGGCCCGCAAGCGCATCAGCCTCGAAGACTTCACCAAGGCGCTCGAAGACGGCAAGGTCGAAGCCCTCAACCTCATCATCAAGGGTGACGTATCCGGTGCCGTCGAGGCGCTCGAAGATTCGCTGCTCAAGATCGAGGTCGACGACTCCGTTCAGTTGCGGATCATCCACCGCGGCGTTGGTGCCGTCACCGAGAGTGATGTCAACCTCGCCACAATCGACAACGCCATCATCATCGGGTTCAACGTGCGCCCCGACACCAAGGCTCGCGAGCGTGCTGCTCGCGAAGGTGTCGACGTGCGGTTCTACTCGGTCATCTACGCGGCACTCGAAGAGATCGAGAACTCGCTCAAGGGCATGCTCAAGCCCGAGTTCGAAGAGGTGCAGTCTGGTGTCGCCGAAATCCGCGAGATCTTCCGCTCCTCCAAGGTCGGAAACATCGCCGGTGTCATCGTGCGATCGGGAACTATCACGCGCAACGCCAAGGCGCGCGTCATCCGTGACGGTGTGGTGGTCGGCGACAACCTCGCCATCGACTCGCTGCGTCGCTTCAAAGATGACGTCACCGAGGTTCGCACCGACTTCGAGGCCGGCATCGGTCTCGGCAAGTTCAACGACATCCAAATCGGTGATGAGATCGAGACGATCGAAATGAAGGAAAAGCCCCGCGTTTAGCGTGGTGACGCGGTCCGGGGTTTCGGCTCCGGACCGCGTCCGGCGGCCTCGCAGGCTCGGTCGCTGCCAGACCCAGCCAGCGGATCCGAAACCGAAACCCCGGACCGCTGCCGCATTGGCTTCGCCTCGCGGGGCGCGGCGTCGATGACCTCGGATCGGTAGGCATCAGTTAGAAGGAGTGCAGCATGGTTGACGCAGCTCGGGCCGCGAAGATGGCGGACCGCATCAAGGTGATCGTGGCGAAAACGCTTGAGCGTGGTGTTAAGGATCCGCGGCTGGGATTCGTGACGATCACCGATGTCAAAGTGACGGGTGACCTGCAGCACGCGAGCGTGTTCTACACCGTCTATGGCAGTGACGAGGAGCGCGCGGATACCGCGGCAGCCCTCAAGTCGGCGACCGGAATGCTGCGCAGCGAGGTGGGCAAGAACATCACAGCGCGACTGACGCCCAGCCTCGAGTTCATTGCGGACGGCATCCCCGAGAACGCCGCCCTCATCGCGTCACTTCTCACGGAAGCCGCGGAGCGTGACGCTGCTGTCGAATCGCTGAAAGCGACGGCGCAGTACGCCGGTGACGAAGACCCGTACGTGAAGCCCAGGGTCATCGCCGACGACGATGACGACGACGACGAGTAGGTCTTACTCCGGCAACCGCGCCATCAGCACAGTTCGAGGCTGCCTGTATTTCGCGCTTAGGGATTGAGTCGTGCCGAAACGATGAGGATGCCAAAAAGCACCGCGGGGTTAAGCAGCACACTGAGCACAAGTGTGACAATTCCGAGCGTGCGCCGGTAGCCAGCTCGGATTGTGAGCACGGAAAAAATTGTGGTGAGAATGCCGATCACGATGTTCGCGAACAACAGGACCGCAGCGTTTCCATATTGCGAGGTTTGCGAGATCAGGAGCGCGATGAGCCCGAGCCCGATCATGAGGCAGATCCCGACTACGGCGTTTCTCCAGTAGCGAGGGTGTCGGGTCAAAGGTGCGCTCATGCGGCGATCTTAGCTGGGCAACTCGTAGCCGCCGCCAACCGCGACGACCAGGCCGTCAGCCAGCAGGCCCGCGAGGGCGCGATCACGCTGGGTGGCGTCCGCCCAGACTGTCGCGATTTCTGCCGCAGTCACCGGGATGTCGCTCGCGCGCAGTTCGGCCATGATGAGGCCGCGCACCTGCCGGTCAGAGCCCTCGAACCTCGTCTGGGTCTTAGCCCGCGTGCCGATGTATGCCGGGTAGCCCTCCGCTCGCCAGCGACATTGGTCGGCGATAGGGCAGGCGCTGCACCGGGGGGTGCGAGCTGTACAGACGAGAGCGCCGAGCTCCATTGCTGCGGCGTTGAAGAGCCGGGCATCCGCCTCGTCTTCGGGCAGGAGGGATTCCATGGCAGCCAGGTCGCGTCGGGTTGATGGTGGGCCGGCTTCCGCCTGCCCGTCGATTGCTCGGGCGATGACCCGACGCACGTTGGTATCGACCACGGGATGCCGTAGGCCATACGCGAAAACTGCGACAGCCCTCGCCGTGTACTCCCCGACGCCCGGCAGGGCGAGCAAGGCGGGAACGTCGGCGGGAACCTCGCCGCCGTGCCGCTCGGTGATCGCGACGGCAGCCGCGTGCAGGTTGAGCGCTCGTCGCGGGTAGCCGAGCCGATGCCAGGCGCGCACAGCATCGCCCGGCGGTGAGTCGGCGAGTGCAGCAGGAGTGGGCCAGCGCGCGAGCCATTCTTCAAGCCGGGGTATCACGCGCGCTACCGGCGTCTGCTGCAGCATGATCTCGCTCACCAGAATTCCCCAGGCGCCGAATCCCGCTCGCCGCCACGGCAGGTCGCGCCGATTCGCCACGAACCACTTGTTTATCGCAGGCGCAATGCTCACTCCACAAACCTAGACTTGACTCATGGCCAGCCGGACTCCCTCTCATTGGACGCCGCAGAAGCGCGACGTGCTCGACGCCCTTGCCGACGATTTCCTGCACAACTACGGCAAAGGTCGTACGATCCTCGCGGTCGACGGCCGTGAGGGTGCGGGCAAGACCCGGTTTGCTGATGCACTCGCAGAGCGAATGGGACGGGGCGGGCACGCAGTGTTCCGCGCCTCTGTCGATGGATTCCATCGTCCACGCGAGCTGCGCTACGCGGCCGGGAAAGACTCGGCAGCGGGCTTCTACCGCGATTCTTTCGACTATGCCCTGCTGCGCCGAGTGCTCATTGACCCGTTCAAGATGGGCGGCAGCACGGCGTGGGTGCCCGAGGCTTTCGACGTTGCGCGAGATGCGCCGATCGAACCGCGCTGGACTACTGGCCCGGATGACGCGACCCTCATCCTCGACGGCATCTTCCTCAACCGTCCCGAGCTGCGCGGGCTCTGGAACTTCTCGGTCTGGCTAGACGTGCCGGCCGCCGAAGCCGAGGCCCGGTGGACGGCTAGGGACGGCGCCCTGCCGAACCCGCGTTACAGCGGCGGTCAGGAGCTCTATCTGACGGAAGCGAAGCCGATCGAGGTCGCGACCGCGGTCATCGACAACAGCGACTACGAACATCCGCGCCGCACATTCGCCGACAGTTGCTAGGGCGGGCAGCTGTTAGAACCGGGCAATAACCTCGTCCGGTGTGAAGAACTTCCCGCTTTTTTCCACCTCATGCACGAGCGTGACGAGCATCGCATTCACCGGCGCGTGCCTGCCCACCCGTTCGGCCGCGCGCACCACCGCACCGTTTAGGAAGTCGATTTCGGTAGCCTGTCCGCGCCGGATGCTCTGCAGCGTCGACCCTGGGTTCGGTGTCGTGCCGATGCCGCGACGCATCGCGAGGGGCAGTGCCTGGCCCAGAGCCGGAGGTACAGCGAGAACGAGCCGCAGAATTCGCTGGTTGAGGCCCTGCAGCGACTCGAAATGGACGCGGTTGGCGAATCCGATCCGCACATTCTCGCGGATGCTGAGGGTCATGATCCGTCGCAGGCCGGGGTTCGCGATGACCTCCTGGGCGCTGAGCCCAGTGATCGCGGGGAGTGCGTTTACCTGATTTATTACAAGCTTTGTCCACTGCGCGCCGACGAAGTTCGGCACCAGACGCGTGGGCAACGCCGGTGAGAGCACTCGCAGCATATAGCGGGCGGGAACGTCGTCCTCGGTGTCGACACCGACGAATAGTTGGCCGGCGGTCGTGATCGTTATCTCGCCGGGGGAGAGGTACGACGAAGCGAAAACCGCGAGTCCACCGACGATGTCGGAGTGCGGCGCCGCGCGGCGCGCGTTCTCGATGCCGTCGAGGCCGTTCTGCACGATGAGCAGGGGGATGCCGCGCACGATCCGCGCGTTCTCGCTGATCGCGGCGACGGCATCCTGTGCCTTCGTTGCAACTATTACCAGCTCGTGACCGTGTTTGAGTTTCTCGTTGGCCTCGACCTCGGCGGTGTACTCACCCCACGCGCCATGCAGCCGGATTCCCCGCTCCTGGATAGCTTCGAGGTGCGCCCCGCGGGCGGTGACCTCAACCTCGTTGCCCGCCCTGGCCAGCAGCGCGGCGAGGGCGCCGCCGACCGCACCCGCTCCCACGATGCCAACCCGCATGCTCTAGATAGTAGGGGCGGACTCCACGGCGGCCTCGGCCCCGCGCGGGGTGCGCCCCGCCGGGAGCAGG
>JBDUDZ010000135.1:0-6473 GCA_040002635.1 Rhodoglobus sp. | reverse complement strand
AAACGGTCCACAAAAGGAAAACGGTCTGACTTGTTCGGTCAGACCGTTTTACCGTATCTCTTCAACTGGGGTGACCGACGGGGCTCGAACCCGCGACATCCGGCTCCACAAGCCAGCGCTCTACCAACTGAGCTACGACCACCATGGATTGATGCAGTGCCGAGGCACGCACAACTCGACAAGTGTATTACAAGCGGCGGGGGAGTATCCCCGTCGCCACTACAGTCGCCCCGCGAAACCTTCCACGACATGTGCTGAGATCGCCTGCACCTGTTCTGTGGTGGGGCCAGGCTCGCCGACGAAGACTGCCTTGCGGTAGTAGTCAAGTTCGCGGATCGACTCGAGGATGTCGGCGAGGGCACGATGCCCGCCATTCTTGGTCGGCGCGTTGAAGTACACCCGCGGAAACCAGCGCCGGGAGAGCTCTTTGATCGACGACACGTCGATGCTGCGGTAGTGAAGGTGGGTGTCGACGCGCGGCATGTACTTCGCGAGGAAGGTGCGATCGGTACCGATGGTGTTGCCGGCCAGCGGCGCGGTCTGCGGCGCGGGTACGTACTTGAGGATGTACTCGTTCACCGCATATTCAGCGTCGGCGAGAGTGACCCCGTTGGGGATTTCTTCGAGCAGGCCGCTCTGTTTGTGCATCGCCGTCACGAACTCGCCCATGTTGTCGTAGGCGGCCTGGTCGGGTTTGATGACGACCGTGAAACCTGGGTCGACGGGCACCAGTTCGTAGTCTGTGATGACGACAGCGACCTCGACGAGTTCATCTATCGAGACGTCGAGACCCGTCATCTCGCAGTCGATCCAGACGAGAAGGTCAGCGGATGAAGCCATGCCCGAAGTCTACCTTCGAGCTCTGACCGGCTCGATCTGCCCGTTGGTCTGCTAATAATTGGTTCATGACTGATGCAACCCCAGAGCTTTCCCGCGGCGACGAGTACATCGTTTTCTACTCAGGTGGCCCCTACGACGGCCAGACCGCCACTCGCATCAGCACCGACGGGACGTGGGAATCTGAGATCACCGTCATCGCGGCGTTTGACGGCAAGGAGACGCAGCTTGACTACATTTCGCCGGTAGCCAAGCGCATCGGCGAGCAGGTGCAGGTTCACTACACCTGGGACGCAAAAGACAGCGACCCGATCGAAGCTGTCGAAGAGCGCTACGACAACTAGGAATTGCTGCGGGATGCCCGCGGTTGGCTACCTCGTGAACCTCCTGTTCTTCTCCTCGAACTTCTGCGAGCCGTGCATGATCACGCGCAGGGTGCTCGCAGAGGTGTCTGCGCTCGTGCCGACTGCGAGGCTCGCGGAGCTCGACGTCGTGCGGGACGCCGACGAGGCTGCGCGCGCGGGCATCAGCTCGACACCCACCGTTGTGGTCACCAAGGATGACGGCACCGAAGTTTTCCGCGCGGAGGGCGTGCCCAGCGTGAACCAGGTACTCGTCGCACTGGCAAAGGCCGTCTGACGCGTTCCACGGTATCGTTGAGCCGCGCAAAGCGGTTCGCCCCCCGTAGCTCAGTGGACAGAGCACGCGGTTTCTACCCGCATGGTCGGGGGTTCAAATCCCTCCGGGGGGACCAGTTTCACGAAGCGGCGAGAGTCATCACTTGGTGCCCACCGCGAGCCAGGCGACAGCCGTGATATCGAATGGGCCGTCCGGTAAGAGCTCAGCACAGGCACGCTCCAGCCGAAGTCGATCGTTGTCGCCGAGCCCGGCCAGGTGGTCGCCCGCCGGGCCGACGCCGAGAGTGAAGGGACTCCACCATTCATCGAACCCGGAGAAGGGAACTCGAATCTGGAGTTCTGACTCGGTGACGTCGCCGAGCCCGGCTCGGAGAAACAGATTCTCCAGGCTGCCTTCCGCGGCCCCGGGCAGGGCCGATTCGTCATGGACTCCGGCATCGAGTTGGCGAGCTGCCCGCCAGAATGTGGAAAGCGGGCTGCGGTCGCCTGCGAAATCCCACACGGACGCTGCCACTGTCCCGCCGGGTTTGGTCACGCGAGCCATCTCGGAGATTCCGGAGAGGGGACGGGTCATGAAGTGCACGACGAGCTGGGCGAGGCTGAGTGCGAACTCGTCATCATTGAACGGGAGCTGTTCGGCGCCGGCAACCATGACCTCCACTCCGGGGAGCGCTTGACGGACAGCGTCAACGAACTGCTCGGATGGATCCACCGCTGTGACCGCCGCAGCGCCAAGGCGTTCGACCAGCTTGCCGGTGAGCACTCCGGTGCCGCATCCCACGTCAAGGGCGCGCGTGCCCGGGGTGATTTCGATCACGCCCAGGAGCGCATCGGCGAGCGGGTCGGAGTACCGGCCCATGAACTGCCCGTATGCGTCAGCGTCGTTGAAACTCATGTCACCACGGTAGACGCGGCAGTACAACGGCGCATGACTACTGCGCGTGGTCAGCGAAGGCGATAAAGCTGGTAGGCCCCAGCGCCGACTAGTTGCTGCCGGCCGACGCCTGCTGGAAGGTGGGCATCGCTTCGGTCTGCTGGGCGGCCCATTCGCGCTGCTTCACAGAAAGCTCGTCTTCGATCGTGCCGCCGTCATACTTCCAGCTGGCGAGATCTTGCGCGAAAAGTTTGCGGGCCAGTGACGGCTTCGCGTGCCACGCGATGAGGCCGTCCTGGAAATCGGCAAGGTCCTGGTCTGACTGGAAAGAGTAGTTGGCCGAGTTGCGCTTCATTGCCGCCATCTTGTACGCCGACCAGTCAGCAGCGAGGCTCGCCCCGGTGCTGGGCAACATCCGCACTCGCACCTCGGCCTCGCTGGCCTGGTGCTCGACGTGTTCCTTCTCCTGCGCCGTGAGGGTGTTCCACACGGCTGCCTTGCGACCGGCGGCGATAAGTGTCTCGACCGCGGAGGATTTGTGGCGGCGATCTTGCTGGGCGATCAGGCGTTTGATCGAGCCACGGGCGATCATGCCGGCGAGCAGACAGCCGATCAGGATCGCGACAAACGGAAGGATTGCCCCGGTAACGACCTTCTGGCCGTCATACGAGGTAAACCAGTGAACGAGTCCATTCCACCACTCCAGTAACATGCATGCACAGTAACCCCACGAGTCACGGCAACAAGCGCGACGCGCCGAAGTCTCAACCTTCGGTCGAACCTCTGTTACGACAAGCCTCTTAGAACCGAAAACAATCCAGGGCGTCAGAGATGCTCCAGAATTCGCCGATCGGCAGGAACCTGCGTTGGCGCTGCAGCATCCGTTTCGCAACAAAGCGCGATCCTGCGGCGCTGGATGAGCGCTCGATGTAGCCGAGCACATCGCCGTCGGGGCGTGTCACCCGCCAGAGGTCGTCGTGCAGCTGGATGGTGACCACCCCGAAGCGAATCGCGGTGAGCGGATCAACCCTTGTGGAGCGATCAGTGCCGATAAACGAATCGGTGGCGACGAAATCTAACGTGGTCACGGCAACTCCCAGTCTCGTGGTCTGTTCTGTTATTCGAACATAGGTTCGACCACTGACATTGGTGTGGAAGCTGGCCCGATCGGGCGCTGCGGGTCTTTCTGGTTACCGCGAGCCGGTTCCGTGCACAGCGTATGGCTCTATCGCCGCGATCTCGTCAGCGCTGAGGGCAGTGGCGGATGCCGCCGCGAAACTGTCCTCGAGCTGCGCAACGCTCGACGCGCCGATGAGAGCCGAGGTCACCTCGGGCACCCGGAGCACCCACGTCAGCGCCAACTGGGCGAGGGACTGACCCCGTCCCTTCGCGATGTCGTTGAGGGCGCGGGCACGTTCGAGGTAGGTCTCGTTGACATTCTCGGCGTTAATCCAGCGGCCCTCCGCGGCGCGCGAGTCTGCCGGAATTCCGTTCAGGTATCGATCGGTCAACATGCCCTGTGCGAGCGGCGAGAACACGATGCTGCCCACGCCGAGTTCATCGAGCACGGGAAACAGGCCCTCCTCCTCGATGTGGCGGTCAAACATGTTGTATCGCGGCTGGTGGATGAGCAGGGGAACCTTGTGCTCAGCGAGCGCTGCGTGGGCGGCGCGGGTCTGTTCGGGGTTGTAGTTCGAGATTCCGGCATACAGCGCCTTGCCCGACTGCACCGCGGTCGCAAGCGCGCCCATCGTCTCCTAGATCGGTGTCTCGGGGTCGGGGCGGTGCGAGTAGAAGATGTCGAAGTAGTCGAGGCCGGTGCGCTTGAGCGAGGCATCCAAGGAAGACAGCAGGTATTTGCGACTGCCCCAGTCTTGGTACGGGCCTGTCCACATGTCGTAGCCGGCCTTGCTGGAAATAATGAGCTCGTCGCGGTATGGCGCGAAGTCCTGCGCGAAGATGGCGCCGAAGTTGCTCTCGGCAGAGCCCGCGGGCGGTCCGTAGTTATTGGCGATGTCGATGTGCGTAATGCCGAGGTCGAACGCGCGGCGCAGGATCGCGCGCTGGGTGGTCAACGGCCGGTCGTGCCCGAAGTTGTTCCACAGGCCGAGCGAAACACGGGGGAGCTTGAGACCGCTGCGTCCCACCCTCTCGTAGCTCGTGGTGTCGTAGCGGTCGGATGCGGCGTCGTAGGGCATAGTCCCAAGCCTAAGGTCGTTGGCGGTGGCATCGCTTGGCTCCCTCGCCCGTGATCGTCTCTTCTCGTGCACTGGAGGCACTCAAGTTCCGTGCTCCACAGCCCAGGCAATCCCGGCGCATGAGTCGAGCGGGTCGCCCACACTTGCCCCATCGGATCCCGGGGCGGCTTCCCGGCACGAGTGCCGCACCCGGGCTCCGGTCCACTTCGACGGATGGAGCATCCCATGACTGACAGCATCACCCTCACCGGCCTCGTAGCCACCGCCCCGCGCCACATCGTCACCAGCGAGGGGTTGCCGATCACCTCGTTCCGGTTGGCCTCCACGCAGCGGCGCTTCGACCGCTCCAACCAGCGCTGGATCGACGGCGAGACCAACTGGTACACGATCACCGCATTCCGCCAACTCGCGATCAACAGTGCGGGCTCAGTCGGCAAGGGCGATCGGGTTCTCGTTAACGGTCGACTGCGCATCCGGGAGTGGGAAAACGGCGAGCGCACCGGCACGAACATCGATGTCGAGGCCGACTCGATCGGTCACGACCTCAGCTGGGGCACCTCTGCGTTCACGCGCAGCATCACCTCGAGCTCTGTGAGCACCACAGCCGAAGGTTCTGCGAGCGCCGCGTCGGGTGAATCAGCGGACGACGCAAGCGCTGAGACCAACCCTGGCGCTGGCGGGTCGGATTACGCCACGTCCGAGTCAATCGAGAGCGATGCCCTCGCGGCGCTGCCCTACTAGGCGGCGCGCGTGGGCAGCCCGTCCTAGAATCACTGCGCCGTCCTAGAATCTTGAGGACGCCAGATCATCCGCTCGGGATGACCGCGACGGAGGGACTCCACGATGGCCTTGCCACGCGCACGCACCATCGCGCTCGCGGCGGTTCTCCCTGCCCTCGTCGTCGCGGCCCTCGCGGGCTGCACGCCGACGGTTCCCACACCGGTCCCGACGTACACCCCGTCGGGCAGTGCATCGAGCAGCGCGACACCGACGCCCGATGCCGGCCCGATCTTGCGCCCCGGAGGCAGTGCGGAAGCCAACCAACAGTTCTTCAACGCGGTAAACACTGCCTTCTACGCGGCTCACGGCAAGTCTGACGGCAAGAGCATCATCGACAACCTCGTCGCGTCAGGCTTCCAGAAACAAGACATGGAGGTCACCCCCGACCAGACGTCGATTGGTGTGGATGTCGACTCAATCGTCTTCGCGGTGCGGGTCAAGGGTGAATGCCTCGTCGGCCAGTTCAACGGTGCCGGCTACCACGGCATCATTGGCCCGATCCTCGGAACGGGCGGTTGCCTGGTGGGAACCACTCGCCCGATCGACTGGTAGCCCCCGCTTCCGCCCCCCGTACAGTGGGACCGCCTCGGCGACCGGAGCACGTTCCAAGCTTCCGTAGAATCTAGCCATGGCCGAATTTATTTATTCGATGGTGCGCGCCCGCAAAGCTGTCGGCGACAAGCTCATCCTCGATGACGTCACAATGTCGTTCTTCCCGGGAGCGAAGATCGGTGTCGTCGGCCCGAACGGTGCCGGCAAGTCAACGATCCTGAAAATCATGGCCGGGCTCGACACCCCATCGAACGGCGAGGCCCGACTGAGCCCTGGCTACAGCGTGGGCATCCTGATGCAGGAGCCCGAACTCGACGAGTCGAAGACCGTGCTCGAAAACGTGCAAGATGGCGTGCGCGAAATCAAAGACAAGGTCGACCGCCATGCGGCGATCGGTCTCGAGATGGCCGAACCCGACGCCGACTTCGACACCCTGCTGGCCGAGATGGGCACGCTGCAGGAAGAGATTGACGCCGCCGACGCCTGGGACCTCGATTCCCAGCTCGAACAGGCGATGGATGCCCTGCGGACGCCCCCCGGCGACGCCGCGGTATCGAACCTCTCCGGCGGCGAGAAGCGCCGTGTCGCGCTCAC
>JBDUDZ010000134.1:0-6479 GCA_040002635.1 Rhodoglobus sp. | reverse complement strand
TCGGCTTCGAAGAGGGCGGCCAGCTCACCGAGAAGGTGCGCCGCAAGCCGTTCTCCGTGGTGCTGTTCGACGAGATCGAGAAGGCTCACCCCGACATCTTCAACTCGCTCCTCCAGATTCTGGAAGAGGGGCGCCTGACGGATGGCCAGGGTCGCGTCGTCGACTTCAAGAACACCGTGATCATCATGACGACCAACCTCGGCACGAAAGACATCACGGGCACGCCGATCGGGTTCACCTCGTCGAGCGACACCGCAACCGGTTACGACCGCATGCGCGGCAAGGTCGTCGAAGAGCTCAAGAAGCACTTCAAGCCCGAGTTCCTCAACCGTGTCGACGAGACGATCGTCTTCCCGCAGCTGAGCCAGAGCGAGTTGCTGCAGATCGTCGACCTCTTCATCAAGCGTCTCAGTGACCGCCTGATGGATCGCGACCTGACTGTCGAGCTCACGGTTCCCGCGAAAGAGCAGCTCATCAAGGTCGGCTTCGACCCGTCGCTGGGTGCCCGGCCGCTGCGCCGTGCTGTCCAGCACGAGATCGAGGATGCCCTGAGCGAGAAGATCCTGCACGGCGAGCTCAACGCGGGCGACCACGTGCACGTCGACTACGCCGACGGTGAGTTCGTCTTCACGACGGGCCGCCAGGCCGGCCTCCCCGAGAAAGAGCCCGAAGCCGTCGAGGCCTAAAAAGTAGCCGTAAAACGAGCCCGTCGAGATAATCGGCGGGCTCGTTCGGCGTTATAGCCGCTAGCGTTAGCGGGTGTCGTTTACAGTCCGCAGCGCTCGCACGAGCGACGTTCCCGCCATCCAGCAGCTCATTGAACCCCTGGTGCAGCGACGAATCCTGCTCGGCAAGGATCTCGTCGTCTTCTATGAAGCTGTGCAGGAATTCCGGGTTGCCGAGACTGCTGAGGGCGAAATCGTTGGCGTCGGAGCCCTGCACGTAATGTGGCAGGACCTCGGCGAGGTGCGCACGCTAGCGGTGACAGAGGAATGGCTCGGCAAAGGCGTCGGCCACGCCCTCCTCGAGCGCATCCAGGCGGATGCCGCGGCGCTGGGCCTCTCGCGCCTGTTCTGTCTCACCTTTGAGACGTCGTTCTTCTCACGCCACGGCTTCGAGCCGATCGAGGAGAGCATCGTCGCGCCAGACGTCTTTGTGCAACTCACGCTTTCTCCCGACGAGGGTGTCGCCGAGTTCCTCGACCTCTCTCGCGTTAAGCAAAATACGCTCGGAAACACTCGGATGCTCAAGGGCCTATGAACCTTTCCGCGGTCTCCATCGGGCTGCCGGGGGCGACCGCGCCCCGCGTTCTGCGTGAGCTCGCGCCGCACATTGAGCGGCTCGGGTTCCGCGGGCTCTGGCTCAACGACACGCCGACCGGCGATTCGCTGGCGGGGCTGGCCGTCGCGGCGGGTGTCACGAGCGGGCTGCGGCTGGGCACCGGCGTCATCCCGCTTGACCGTCGTTCGCCAGCAAAAATCTCATCGCGGCTGGCTGACCTCCCGCTGGAACGCGTGACGATCGGCATCGGTTCGGGCGGTCCGCGCGATGCTCTGCGTCGCGTAGGCGAAGGCATTGACGTGCTCGCGCCGCGGGTCGACCTTCTGGTGGGTGCGCTGGGTCCGCGGATGCGGCGGCTGGGAGCAGAGCGCGCCAACGGCATCCTGCTCAACTGGCTCACCCCAGCGACCGCAGCGCAGGCGATGGCCGATCTCCACCGTGATGCCGCGGGTCGCCCGGTGCGCGGCGTGCTGTATGCGCGCACAATCGTTGACCCGGGCGCGTTGCCGGCACTGCGCAAAGAAGCCGCGGGGTATCAGGGCAGCGGTTCTTACGCCGCCAACTTCGAGCGCCTCGGGATCACCGCTCTCGACTCCACGATCGACGGAACCACCGGCCTCCCGGAGCGCATAGGCCAGTACACCACGGCAGTGGATGAGCTCGTCTTGCGAGTAGTGACTACGACGACGACCATCGGCGACTACCAGCGATTCATCGAGGCCGTAGCAGCAGCCTGATTTACCCTTGCCTCATGTCGACGTTACGCAATCCGGTCGGCCCGCAGTCGCCGAGGGTGTACTGGCGCCGCAGACTCGTGGTGTTGATCGGCCTGGTCGCCGTCATCGTCGTGGTGGTGCTGATCGTGGTGGGGCCCGGGCCCGGCGCGCCAACCCCCGTTCCCAGCGGGTCTAAGGCGCCTGCCGCGAGCGGGAGTCCACAGCAAGGCGCGACAAACGCCGCCGACGCGAAAGCCTGCGACCCTGCAAAGATCACCATCACCGCGACACTCGATTCGAACAGCTACGCCCCTGGCGTCAACCCGAAAATGACTTTCGCGCTCAAGAACACGTCTGCGGTGCCGTGCTCGTTCTCGGCGGGCTCCGACGTTCAGGAGTTCCACATCACCAGTGGGGCCGAACTCATCTGGAACTCGAAAGACTGCCAGGAGCCCGGCGTGGCCGCGAAGGTGCTGCTAAAGCCGTTCATCCCCTTTGCCGGCTCATCACTGCCCTGGGATCGCACCCGGTCGTCAGCAGACACCTGCTCGAGCGCCCGCGACCAAGTGACTGCGGGCGGCGCAAGCTACCATCTGCAGGTGATCGTCAATGGCGTGAAGTCCGACGATCCGCAGTTCATCCTGCAGTGACGTCGTCGGCCGATCTCGCGGCGGCCCTCGAAGCTCAAGATGCCGTGGCCGTCGCGTTCGCGATGCGCAACGGCACCGTGGTCGTGCCGATCCTCCCTGTCGACGGGCCGCCCCAGGTTCGCGTATTCCGACGGGGCGACGCAGACAAGTACATGCTGCTCCTGTTCTCGTCTCCTGAGGCCTACGTGACAATGGTGCCGGAGGAAGACGAGCACCCGGTGCTCGACTACGACGCAGCAACGCTTCGCGATTTCCTCGAGGCGAATATCGGGGTGCTTGAGGCTGTGTGGTTCGACGTTGCCGGTCCGCATGCGATGCAGGCGGCGCCGCAAGACGTGCTCGATGCCCTCGCGCTCGGAGCCGACTGAGCCCGGCGTAGGGTGGAGCAGTGGCAGAAAGCGGGAGTGACGACGAAGGGTCGCTGACTCCTCGACAGCGCCGGTCGCTCACCCGGGTGCGCAGTGACCGCGCGATGATCGCGACGCTGGCACTGACCGGGCTGATCGCCGCGTTCATGCAAACGTTGGTGACGCCGATCATCCCGCGGCTGCCCCAGCTGCTCGACACGACAGAGGCGGATGCTTCGTGGGTGCTCACCGCGACGCTGCTCGCGGCTGCCATCTCAACTCCGATCAGCGGGCGCCTGGGCGACATGTACGGCAAGCGCCGGATCGTGTTGCTGCTGCTGTGCATCATGGTGGCGGGATCGATTGTGTCCGCCTTCTCTGACACCCTCGTGCCAATGGTGATCGGCCGTGTACTGCAGGGAGTGGGGCTCGGCGTGATCGCCCTGGGCATCAGCATCCTGCGCGATGTCATCCATCCCAAGAACCTGGGCGGTGCCATCGCATTGGTGAGCGCAACGCTCGGTGTAGGCGGCGCCCTTGGCCTGCCGCTCGCGGCGACGATCGCCCAATACCTCGACTGGCATTTCCTGTTTTGGCTGGCCGTGCTGTTCGGATTCGTCGCGATAGTGCTTGTCGCCACGATCATCCCGGTCAGCACTTTACGTTCGGGGGGACGGTTCGACTTCGTGGGTGCCACGGGGCTCGCGATCGGTCTCATCGGCATCCTGCTGGCTATCTCCAAAGGCACGGAATGGGGCTGGGGCAGCCCTGCGACACTCGGCCTGCTGATCGGCGGCCTCGTCGTGTTGCTGGTCTGGGGCATCTATGAATTGCGCACCCGCGATCCGCTCATCGACCTGCGGGTTGCTGCACGTCGACCCGTGTTGCTAACCAACCTCGCCTCTATCTCCGTAGGGTTCGCATTTTTCGTGGTTACCGCGGCCCTGCCCGTCGTGCTCGAAGCGCCGGTGGGGAGCGAGGTTGGCCTTGGGCTTTCGTTGATCCTCACCAGCCTGTGTCTCATGCCCCTGGGTCTCGTTATGTTCGTGATGTCACCGGTCGCCGCCCGACTCACCAACGCCCGCGGTCCGCGCACGAGTCTCATCCTCGGCGGCGTCATCATCGCCGTGGGCTTCGCGCTCGGCACGGTGCTGCTCGATCAGGTGTGGCACGTCATCCTGATCTCCACGATCACAGGCCTCGGCGTGGGGTTCGCATACGCGGCAATGCCGACGCTCATTATGCGCTCAGTGCCTCCCGGTGAAACCGCGGCCGCCAATGGGCTCAACTCGGTGATGCGCACCCTGGGGTCAACCCTGTCAGCGACGGTCGTCGGAGTGATTCTCTCCACGCACCTGATAGTGACCGGCGGTGTCGCCACGCCCTCGCGGGGAGCGTTCGCCATCGTGTTCGCGATGGCGGCCGGCGTGGTGCTCGTGGGGGTTGTCATTGCCCTGTTCATTCCGCGCCGCACTCAGAGCTACGACACTGCCAGCATCCCGGTGCAGAGCTAAAGAGAGAATGGTGCCGTGACCCACCACGTACTCGCGATCCTGAACCAGCCTTCAGCGGATGCCGCGGCACACGAGCCCGGCGCCGCGCCCTGGCACTTCGCCGATCCCAACAGCCCACAGGTCAGCGCGCTCGACCTCGGAGCCACCCGCGGTGACGGCATCTTCGAGACGATAAGCGTGGGCGACGGATTTCCGCAGGCGTTCGAGCACCACCTCGACCGGTTCGCACGCTCAGCCGCAGCACTCGAACTGCCAGCACCCGATCTCGCTGCGTGGCGGGGCGCGGTGCTTGCGTCAATCGCCAAACTTGGGTCGGCGCCAGAGTCGTTCGTCAAGACCGTGCTCACCCGCGGCATCGAGGGCGATGGTCGCCCCACCGGGTGGGCCTACGCCGCAGTGTCTGGCGACTTCACCGCGCAGCGCACCGAGGGCATCCGCGTCGTCATGCTCGACCGCGGATACCGACACGACGTCGAGAAGACCTCGCCCTGGCTGCTCGCCGGAGCCAAGACCCTCAGCTACGCCGTAAATCGCTCGGTGCTGAGGGAGGCCGCCCGCCGCGGCGCCGATGATGTGATCTTCGTCTCGAGCGACGGTGTGGTGCTTGAGGGCCCGACGTCAACGGTGATCTTCCGCCGCGGCAACACCCTTTACTCGCCCGGCACGGGGCTCGGCATCCTCGACGGCACTACGCAGGCAAACGTCTTCCATTTTGCCGAAACGTGGGGCATCGCAACCGGCTTCGAACTGGCCACTCCCGATGCGTTGCTAGCGGCGGATGCCGTGTGGCTGGTGTCGAGCGTGCGGCTCGCCGCCCCCGTGCGTGCCCTCGACGGGCAACCGCTGCCCATCGACACCGACCTCACGGCAGCCATGAACGAGTACCTCCGCACACTGCGCGAGTAGTTGCGCGACGACCGCACATCCCGCGAGCAGCTACGAGGTGATGTCGTCCAGGTCGATCGGGGCGAGGTCGTACCCGGCCGTGTATTTGCGCTTGGGATCGAGCTCGTCAATGAGGGCGACCAGGGCGCGCTGGATGTCGACTAGCCGCCGAACATCACCCTTGGAGACCAGCCCCATCCCGGCGCCCACCGGCGAGAACCACTCTCGGAAGTCGGCCTCTGCGCGGTATTTCCCCGCGAAAACGGCGTATCCCATGACCTGGGGAATGCGCAGGCCGGTGTCGGAGATCGTCTCCCAGCGACACATCAGTTCGCCGATGGCGCGCTGTTCCACGGTGAAAAACAGGAAGCCTTCGCTGTCTTCGCTGCGCCGCAAGGTCTTGAGCACGCCGTCGATGAGCTTCTGCACCGAGACATCCCGACCGCCTTCGCCGCTGGACGACAGCACGGCCTGGCGTCGCGCCTCGATCCAACCGAAGTAGTGGGCGAACAGGAACGCCGTGCTCACTGTCGCGTAGTCACCGTGGCTTTCGTAGCGCTTCATCAGCGGCACCCAGCCGCTCTCGACGATGTTGAAGATGCGGGACTGCAGCTCGGCAGCGGATTGCGCCAGCGGTTCATACACCCGCTCTGCCGCCTTGATCGCTGAGAGGGTCTCGAGCCTCTCTTCGTGCTCGGCTTCGAGCTGGTGACTCAAGCGAGCCTGACGAATCGAGAACCAGCCAGACAAGCCAACGCTCACGACGCTGAGCACAATTGCCAACGCGGTGAGGATCGAGTTGATGTCCATGGCGACAGACTAGCGACGGCGAAAGGGCGGGAAGCCAGCAGTCGTCACCTGCGACTGCGAAAAGGTGCCAGCGAAAAGGTGCCAGCGAAGAGGTGTCAGTTAAGAAGAGGTGCCAGTTAAAGCGAAAGGCCCCCGTTTCCCTTGCGGGACTCGAGGGTCTTTCTGTGCCTTCGAGTTTGACCTCTCCGGTAAAAATCAATCTACTCCGGCCGTGGAGGAAGACAACCCGTCAAGTATCACTAGATAGTTGAGAGTCTCGATTTGGTCACAGAAAGC
>JBDUDZ010000133.1:0-6534 GCA_040002635.1 Rhodoglobus sp. | reverse complement strand
CCTTCTCAGTAACGGTTGCGACCGATAGGGACTGCCCAAGCACTCAGGCCACAAAGGCCGCCGCTTTTTTGGAGCGGAGGCGCTCACGAAATGACGCGTCGGCCCCAACCAAGTCGCCGGGTGGGGCCAGATCTAGGAGTCACCCCGGGAGCCACTTTGAGCTGATAGCAGCAAACGTCGCGAAAAGCGGGAGGTGACCAGTTACGTGGGACGAAGCCGGCTCGGGGAGTCTCGCACGCTCGGAAAAACCCCTGATGAGACTCGGGCGTGATGACAACTTTCGGCGGGCGGAACATGAGATTCGGGAGGGTACTTGGCGCAGTCCTTGTCTGGGTCCCGGTTGCGGCGCTGGTCGTCACAAGAGCTCTGTGGCAGGTGGCGCCGACGCGAGTGCCGGCCCATTGGCAAGGTCCGGGCGTCGCAGATTCATTCCAAAGTTCCACCTGGGTGCTCTGGATGGCAATATGGCCGGCCATCGCCTGCGGGGCCATCGCCATCGCCGTTCTGGTCTTCGTCGGTAACGATGCGAGTCGATGGGCAAGCGCGTCGGGATTTGGTGTGCTTGCGCTGATCGCGGCGGCGATAAGTCTGCAGTGGGTCGTGGAGGTGCTCACCGCGGCGCAAGGGGCTATCCCCGGCGACTACCGGCTCGGTCAGCCGTCCCTGATCTACTTCGCTGCTGTCGCGTGGGGTGGTGTGACATTCCTGTTGGCTCTAGTCGGTGGGAGGGGATCATTGCGGCCGGTGGCTTCTGACGGCAAGTCGGCTGCCAGGGCACGCCTAGGTCGAAATTTTTGGCAACATTTTGGCAACACTTGAAAGGTATCCCACGTCATCGAGGTGTACCCAATGTCACTCAAAACCCCCGTATTTCCGGGGTTTTCGACCTACTCGCCACTCTCTAATTGACCCTCAATTCGCTCTCTCACGGCGGTAACGCGGGTCCGAATCCCGCTGGGGTCACTTCTTCCAACTCCCCCGTCTTTACGGGGGAGTTGAGTCGTTTCTGGGGTGTACCGCCGAGCGGTCAAACCGGGTGGTCGTCATCACGCGCCACCGCCAGAAAGAGCGCCTGCGACTTATCGGTCATGAAGGTCTTCAGCAGGATTGACGATGACGTTCGGAGTACTTGCTCGACTGCCAGGATCTCGTGAAGTACCCGCTGCAGATCCTCGTTCGATCGCGCGACAACCCGCACCAACAGGTCGGCCTGGCCAGACACGCTGTGGATTTCGACAACCTCCGGGATACCGGCGAGTTCCTCTGCCGCCGGCGTTCCCAGGTGGCTCTGCTGCAACTCAAGCGACACCATCGCCGAGACCGGGAACCCGAAGTGCGCGGGGTTGAAGCGTGGTGACAGTGAGACGGCCCCCGAACTCAGCAGCTTGTCCAGCCGAGCCTGCACCGTCGCTCGCGCAACCCGAAGTTCGCGAGCGGCGCCCAGCACTCCCATACGGGGTGAGTCGATGAGGAGAGCCATGAGGCGTGCGTCCAAGTCGTCCAGTCGCCTGTCTACGGGCATTGTCCCATTCTGACAGAACAACTTGTAGAGCACAAAGCAGATTGGGCTATACAAATTGAGCAATATGACGCGTCTGGGGTTGCGCAATTGCAAGGCGCTCGAGCGGGGGGCTAGCGTGACCGACGACGCACTTGAAGGAGACACATTGGTTGCCCCGTTGAACGAAGCCCTTCTCAAACGTGCCTACGAGTTGATGTATTTCACGCGTCTCCTCGACAGCGCCCTCGTCACGTGGCAGCGGCAGGGGCTGATTCCCGCCTATCCGCCGATGATCGGGCAGGAGGCGGCGCAGGTGGGTAGCGCACTCGCGCTCGACAGAGACCGGGACTTCGTCTTCCCGACGTATCGCGAACTCGGAGTGGCAGTCGCCTGGGGCGTGGATCTTTCCGGCTATCTGGCCAACCACTCCGGGCACTGGCACGGCGGGCGCTGGAACGCCGCAGAAAGCCGATTCGCGCCGATCCAGGCGGTGGTCGGCGGCGGGGTGACTCATGCGGTCGGCTGGGCGCTCGGCCGTCGACTTGACGGTGCGAGCGCGGTGGCGATCGCCTATCTCGGCGACGGCGCGAGCTCAGAGGGAGACGTCCATGAGGCGATGAATTTCGCTGCCGTCTTGCGTGCCCCTGTGGTCTTCTTCGTGCAGAACAACCGATGGTCGCTGTCGGTTCCGCTCGAGCGCCAGGTCGCGGGCGGATCGGTAGCTGCGCGCGCCGCCGGTTACGGGATACCCGGCGTCGTCGTCGACGGCGATGATCTGCTGGCGGTGTACCAGGCGACTTCGGACGCCGCGGCACACGCCCGCTCGACAGGCGGGCCGATCATCGTCGAGGCAATGACCTATCGACGGGGGCCGCACGCGACCTCCGATGACACCGGGCGCTACCGCACGATCGACGACGAGCTATCCGCGGGAGAAGACCCCCTCGACCGGCTCCTCGCGACGCTGCACGAAGCCGGTATCGCCGATGACGCGTGGCTTGCCGAGGTAGCCCAGAACGCGGAGGTGAGGGTGGAAGAGCTCCGCCTGAGCACTGCCGGGACCGAGCCGATCCACGGTGCCGAGATGTTCGATCTGGTGTTTGCCGAGTCGACACCGCAGCTGCAGCGACAACAGGCGCACTGGCGCGAAGAGAGCGACCATGTCTGACGCCACCGTGACCCAGCGGACCGAGGATGACGCGCTCGCGCTTCAGCCGATCGAACTCTCCATGCAGGGAGCTCTCAATCTCGCGCTGCGCGACGCGCTCGCATCCGATGACCGCGTTCTCGTCTTCGGTGAGGATGTCGGGGTGCTCGGCGGGGTTTTCCGAGTGACGGACGGCCTGCAGGCGGATTTCGGGGCGGACCGAGTCTTCGACACGCCGCTGGCCGAGGCGGGGATCATCGGCTTAGGGATTGGCCTGGCGATGGCCGGCTGGCGTCCGGTGGCCGAGATCCAGTTCGACGGCTTCGTCTTCCCCGCCTACGATCAGCTCGTGTCACAAGCCGCACGCATCCGCACCCGCACCCGCGGTGCTTTCGACATGCCTCTCACCGTGCGCGTGCCCAGCTTCGGCGGCATCCGCGCTCCTGAGCTGCACGGCGAGAGCCTGGAGACGTACTTCATGCACGTTCCCGGGCTCAAGGTCGTAACTCCCTCAACTCCGCACGACGCCTACCATCTGTTGCGCGCCTCGATCGCGTCGCCGGACCCGGTGATATTCATGGAGCCGAAATCCCGGTACTGGAACCGCGGAGTGGTCGACCGGAGCCGCCCGGATGCCATCGGAGCGCGGCTGGTGCGACCGGGGAAGCACGTCACGCTCATCTGCTGGGGTTCGATGGTGGCACGCTGCGAGCAGGTTGCTGAGTTGGCGGCGGAAGACGGGATCGAGGTCGAGGTGCTCGATTTGCGGTGGCTCACCCCGCTCGACGAGGACGCGATCGCGAGGAGTGTCGAGCACACGCGGCGTGCTGTCATCGTCCACGAGGCACCGCTCACGGCCGGGCCGGGTGCCGAGATCGCCGCCCTCATCTCGAGCAGATGCTTCCGGTCGCTGAAAGCGCCTGTCGAACGGGTGACCGGTTTCGACGTGCCGACTCCGGCCGGCGACCTCGAGGACGAGTTCATCCCGAACATCGATCGCATCATGTTCGGCCTGCAGAGAGTATTGGAGTTCCGTGCCTGAGAAGACCTTTCCCCTTCCCGACCTCGGTGAGGGCCTCATCGACGCGACAATCCTCGAGTGGTTGGTGTCAGTCGGCGACAGCATCGAGCGCAACGATCCGCTCGTCGAAGTCGAGACCACCAAGTCGGCGATCGAGCTCCCCGCACCCATGAGCGGCGTTATCAAGACATTGCACGCTGAGAATGGCGAGTCGGTCGCGGTTGGCGCCCCTCTCGTCACCTTCGTCACCCCGGATGACGTGGCCGGCATCGTCGGAACGGTGCCGACCGAAGCTACCCCTTCGCGACGGGTCCGACTGAGCATCCCGGACGACTGATCGTGCAGATCGAGGTGGCGGGTGCTGACGGTGTCGTGGTCCGCGGATCGGTCTTCGGGCCACCAGGCGGCGCCATGGTCCTCGGGGTGCACGGCTTCACGTCGAACGCTGAGCGAACCTGGATCGACACCGGCTGGGTTCGCGCGGTAACGGAGACCGGGCGCCAACTAGCGCTGTTCGATCTCCGCGGCCACGGCTCAAGCGACCACCCTCACGAGCCGGACGCCTACCATCTCACCCACCTCGCGTCCGACGCGATCCAGGTTCTCGATGAGTTGGGGGTCGAGCGAGCGCATTGGCTCGGCTATTCGCTGGGAGCCCGGCTGGGGCTCGAGGTGGCGAGGACGGCTCCGGGGAGGCTCGCCTCGCTCAGCCTGGGCGGGCTTGCCTCAACCGACCCGACGCCGGAACGTCTGCTCGCGCTGGCATCCAGCCTCGGTGCGGATGATCCCGCCCTCACCACTTTCGCCTTCGGGGTGTCGACCGACGCTCCGCCGATGCCGGATTACCCCGTCGGCATCCCCGCCGTCGTCGTCGCGGGGACAGAGGACGACATCGCCAGTGGCGCGGCTGGTCTCGCGGCGCGAATCGGCGCGGACTTCGTCGCCCTACCCGGTCGCACGCATGCCAACGCGGTCACCGCTCGCGCGTTCAAGACCGCAATGCTGGGGATGCTCGACTCTATTCAGGAGAACGCCCCGGACGTCTCGTAGCGCGATCGCTCCATGATCGGCTTTCGGTTTGGCTGCACTCCCGCAACCGTCTCGGGCGGATCCGCAGGATCCGGCGATCGGGGCAGTTTTGGAGAAGCGCCCGCAAAAGCCTTCTCCCTACGATGGGCACATGGCAGACACGAAGAAGTCCTCATCCGGCCCCGGATTCAGCGCCGAAGAGAAGGCGGCCATGAAGCAACGCGCCGCCGAGCTCAAGCTGTCGGCGACCCGAGAAGCGGGTGCGAAGCAACTGTCGGACGCGATCGCGGGCATGTCGGGGCTCGACAAGAAGTTGGCCCAGCAACTCCACGACATCATCACCGCTGCCGGCCCCGAGCTGGCGCAGAAGACCTGGTACGGATTTCCCGCATACACGCTGAACGACCAGGTGATTGCGTTCTTCAAGCCGGCCCTCAAGTTCAAGGATCGCTATGCGACTCTCGGGTTCGACACCGGCGCGAAGATCGACGATGGCACGATGTTCCCGGCCGCATACGCGATCCTGGCGCCGCTGACGAAAGATCAAGCGGCAGTGCTCACTTCCTTGATCAAAAAGGCTGTTAGCTAGCTGCCCAGCGCGAGAGATCTGAGTCGATCCTGACTTCCTGTGATCTATGCTGAGTCGCTGGCACGGCAGGTGTCATGAGCTCGCGAGGAGGAGCGGTGGGAAAGTTCATCTACGGGATCCCCTCGGTCGAGGTCGAGTTGGATGACATGGTCTTGGCACACGTCAAGGCAGTCATCACCGCGAAGCTGCGACGAAATGAAAGCTTCACGTTCACCTGGGAAGACCCAGACGGCGACGAGTTGACCCACCACTCCGTCTGGCTCGACTCGAGCATCCCCATTCAGTTCGAGATCGCCGGCAAGCAAGACCCGCCGCTCAATCGTGAATGGCTCGACCTGCTGAACCGCACCGCGAGCACGCCCAGCGGTCTGCGTATCGTTCCGGAACCCGTACCGGAGCCCAAAAAGAAGTAGCGGTGGCCGTACACCCTGCCGCGGAAGATGTCCATGGGTTGGATCTGCGGGCCAAGTGGCATTGACTGGAGAGCATGGGTAACGACGATCATCGGAACTCCATCGATGCGCTTCGCGGTCTCGTCACGGATTCTTCTGTCAGCGACGAGCAGTGGGACGCGGCCCCCAGCCCCCTGACAGGTTGGCAACGGGGCGTTCTGACCCGCATGCACGCCCTGACCATTCACGACGAGATCCACTACTTGTCGTCGGCGAAGCTCGACACCGGCGACTGGGATTTCGTGGCGTTTACCGAGAACAGGGTGGTGAGAGTGCTCGTCTCGAACGCGGGCAGCGATGCCGTGCGCTATGAGACGGTCACCTTTCCTCGTGATTCTCTTGAAAGCCTCGAGCTTTTGGACATCGAGAAACTGCCGGAGGGCGATGAATCGTGGCCCGTGGATGTCAATCTCATCGGGCATTACGGTGTCGGAAGCGTTCCGTTGCCGTTGGACAGCTTTGCCAGCCCCCAGAACAAGCGAGACCTCAGTGTGCTTCTGCGGTCGCTTCTGCAGGATCTAGCCCACTAATCCTGGCGGCCTAGCCGCGTGTGACTTCGAGCCCCATCCACCCCGCGAAGGAGTCCAACTCGGCGTCGACGGCGGCGCGGGTCGCGCGATCGAACGGCACATCTTCGTGGATGCGGTGCAACAGAAAGCGCCCAGTGTCGCGATCCGATCGCCCGTCGATCTTGCCGATCAGGCGTTCTCCGCTCAGGATCGGCAGGGTGAACTGACCCCAGATGCGCTGCTCGACAGGCTTGAACATCTCGAGCATGTAGTCGAAGTCGAAGAG
>JBDUDZ010000132.1:0-6541 GCA_040002635.1 Rhodoglobus sp. | reverse complement strand
ACTGGAAGGCGAAGCTCGGCATTGTGCTGCAGTCGACGGGCGAGAGCGGCAACGTTACGGTGCAGGAGCAGCTCAGCCATTTCGCGAAGCTCTACCCGAACCCCCGGGACGTGGACGAGGTCATCGCCGCCGTCGGTCTTGCCGAGAAGGCGAAGGCCCGCATCAAGAGCCTGTCTGGCGGACAGCGCAGGCGAGTGGATGTCGCACTGGGCGTCATCGGCCGGCCCGAGTTGCTCTTCCTCGACGAACCCACCACAGGTTTCGACCCGGAGGCCAGGCGCCAGTTCTGGCAGCTCATCGAATCCCTCAAGAAGGAGGGCACCACGATCCTCCTCACGACGCACTACCTCGAAGAAGCCGCCCAGCTGGGCGACCGGGCTGGCGTGATCGCCGGGGGCAAGCTCATCGACATCGGTGGCATCGACGAGCTCGGCGGGGCCGACGCACGCGTGCCGGTAGTGCGCTGGAGCGTCAAGGGCGTCGCGCACGAAGAACGCACCAGCACGCCGGGGGCGTTCGTCGCGACGCTCGGCGAACCAGACAACCTGCAGGTAATCAGGCCCAGCCTCGAGGAGATCTACCTCGGGCTCGTGGGAGCACACGACGCATCCGCCGCACTCGAAAAGGAACTCGCATGAACGCCATCGCGCTAGGCATCGATCGCGCCCGCTATGAGACCCGGGTCTACTTCCGGCAGGGCGACACGATTTTCTTCACGTTCCTGTTCCCAATCGTCATGCTCACGATCTTCTCGGTGGCGTTCAGCGCGACGGGAAACGTGGGCACCAACCATGACGGGTCGGGCGGCATCAGCCAGGCGGCCTTCTACCTGCCAGGGATGATCGCCGCCGGCATCCTGCTCAGTGGCGTGCAAAACCTCGCCGTCGACATCGCGGTGGAGCGCGGGGACGGCACCCTCAAGCGTCTCGGCGGCACCCCGTTGCCGGTGGTGTCGTACTTCATCGGCAAGCTCGGGCAGGTGCTTGTCACCTCGCTCGCCCAGATCGCACTGCTCATCCTCATCGCGCGGTTCGCTTTCAACGTTGAGCTGCCGACCGACCCCGGGCGCTGGCTGACCTTCGCCTGGGTATACCTGCTGGGCATCATGACCTCGGCGGTCCTGGGGATCGCGCTGTCGCGCATCCCGCGGACAGGCAAGAGCGCGACGGCCGTGATCATCCCGATCGTGCTGGTGCTGCAGTTCATCAGCGGCGTTTACCTGCAGTTCTCGCTGCTGCCGGGGTGGCTGCAGAACGTGGCATCCCTCTTCCCGCTGAAGTGGATGGCCGAGGGCATGCGTGCCGCCTTCCTTCCGTCGGGCTTCGCCAGCGTCGAGCAGGGCGGCAGCTGGAACCTGCCGGGGGTCGCCATCGCGCTGGCCATCTGGCTGATAGTCGGTGTGGTCGCGGCGCGGTTCACCTTCCGCTGGATCCGCAAGGACTCCTGAGCGGGCAGTGGGAAGCTAGAGCCATGACGGGGCGGCGCTGGTGGGATGTGTTGTTCGGCGGCACGGTCATCGTGCTCGCCGCGATCAACGTCGTCGCCTGGGCTCCGAGCGAATGGCAGCGGGTCGGGGTGTGGGTGATCCTCGGCCTGCTGGCCGTCGCCTACTTCGTTCTGGGCCGCCGGGCGCTCGCCGACAACAGCACGTCGCTTCCGTTCGCGATCGTGCTGATCGCGGCATCCGGGGCACTGGTCGCCTGTTCGCCCAACATGGCGGTCGTGCAGGCCATCACTTTCCCCCTGATGTGGTCGATCATCAGCTCCACTCGATTGTCGATAGTGGCAAACGTGGCGCTCGCCATTGCCGTGTTTGTCGGCTTCTTGTTCGTCGCCGGCATCGGGGTCGACAGCGTCGTGCAAGCGGCCCTGATCGAGGGCATCTCGCTGGTAGGCAGTCTGGCGCTCGGCCTCTGGATCACGAGCATCGCCCACCTCAGCCACGAGCGAAAGCAGCTGCTTGATGAGTTGACCGCGGCCCAGGACAAGCTCGCGACATTGCACCGCGAGGGCGGTGTCGCCAGCGAGCGGGAACGGCTTGCCCGTGAGATCCATGACACGATTGCGCAAGACCTGACCGGGCTGGTGATGCTCACCCAGCGAGCCCGCCGCGAACTCTCGGCAGGAAACGCCCCACTCGCCGACCAGCAGCTCGAGCTGCTCGAAGACAACGCGCGCACTGCGTTGGCCGAGACCAGAGCGCTCGTTGCGTCTGCCGCCCCGGTCGGACTCACCAGTGGCATCACCGAGGCGCTTCAGCGTCTGGCCGAGCGGTTCAGCCGGGAGACCGGCGTAACGGTGGGTGTTGAGGTCGGCACGCTGCCGGCGCTCGAGCGCGACACCGAGGTAGTGCTGCTGCGCATCGCTCAGGAGGGTCTCGCGAACATTCGCAAGCATGCGGGCGCCGAGTCGGCGGTCATCGAACTCCGACTTGTCGACGGCAAGCCGACACTCGCTGTGCGCGACAACGGCACCGGGTTCGATCTGGCAGCAAGCACGGGTGGCTTCGGCCTCAGCGGCATGCGCGACCGACTCTCCCTGGTCGGTGGTTCGCTGGATGTCGCAAGCTCGCCCACCGGCACCACCCTCACGGCCACCCTGCCAGCGTCGGTCAACTCATGATCCGCGTGCTGGTGGCCGACGACCACCCCATCGTGCGCAGCGGGATCGTTGCCCTGCTCTCCGCCGCCGCCGACATGGAGGTCGTCGGCGAGGCTGCCGACGGTCTCGACGCCGTGCGCCTGGCCGTTGAGCTGGAGCCGGATGTCGTACTGATGGACCTGCGCATGCCGGGGCTTGACGGCGACGAGGCGACCGCGCGCATCCTGGCGCAGCGGCCCGGCATCCGCGTGGTGATTCTCACGACTTACGAAAGCGACACGAGCATCCTCACCGCAATCGAAGCGGGGGCGACCGGCTACCTGCTGAAGGCCGCGCCGCAGGACGAGATCTTGGCCGGGGTGCGTTCAGTAGCCCGAGGCGAGGTGGCTCTTGCGCCGTCGATCGCCACGATGCTCGTGCAGCGGGTCGCAAAGCCCGCCATTTCGCTGAGCGCCCGCGAGACCGAAGTGCTCGGCTTGGTTGCCAAGGGCGAGAGCAATCCGCAGATCGCCAAAACGCTCTTCCTGAGCGAGGCGACGATCAAGACCCATCTGCTACATGCCTTCGAGAAGCTGGGCGTAAGCGACCGCACTCGCGCGGTGACGAAAGCCATGGAGCTGGGCATTCTCTAGAGGAGATCAGGGCCGCGTCACCTGCGGATTCGAAAAGTCGCAGCGAAAGCACCTAGGCATTCTGCCTGCGGAAGACCCTCGTTCCAATCCAGATGCCGGCGACGACCAGCACGATCGTCCAGAAGATCGCCCAGAGCGGGCCGCTTCCGGTGAGGTCGCCGGCGAAGAGATCACGGATGCCCTGCACGATGTGCTTGACCGGCACGAAGTCTGAGAGCCGCTGCAACCATTCCGGCGCCAGCGTCATCGGCAGCAGGATGCCGCTCAGCAGCAGCAGGGGCAGCGAAACGCCGTTCGCGACCGCCGCGAGCGCGTCCTCCGACTTCACCGTCAGCGCGAGTGCGTACCCGGCCGCTGCCACGGCACCCGTGAGCACTACGGCAATGACGAACCCGATGAAGATTCCCGGCGCCGAACCACGCAGCCCAAAGGCGAATGCAAGGCCGATCAGGATGATGCTCTGGACTGTCACCTGCAGCATGTCCTTGAGCACCCGCCCGAGCAGCAGCGCCGTGCGCGAGGCCGGTGTCACCCGCTCTGCCTCGATCACGCCATCGCGGTACTCGCCGACGAGCCCGAATCCGACGAAGAGGGCACCGAACACCGCAAGCTGCACCAGCAGGCCCGGCACGAAGAGGGCGTATGCATTGTCGGTGCCCAGTTGCTTGGCGATCGGTTCGAGCAACGGGCCGAACAGCACAAGGTAGAGAACGGGTTGCAACAGCCCGATCACGACCCATTGCGGCACCCGCAGGGTCAGGGCCAGCTGGCGGGAGAAGATTATGCCGGTCTCGCGCAAGAACGTCATTTGTCAGTCCGATTCCCGGAGCGAGCGCCCCGTCATTGTCAGGAACACGTCGTCGAGGGTGGGCCGGCGCACTTCGATGGACTCGAGGGATGCCCCTGCCGCATCGAGCGCGCGCAGCAGGTCGGGCATGGCGCTGCCGCCATCGCGCACGCGTGCAGAGACGAGCAGCCCCTCGGTGGTCACGTCACCCTCAGCCACCGCTGTGAGCGTCTTGGCCGCAACCGCGGCATCCTTAGCGCTGGCGACGGTGAGAGCGACAAGGTCGCCCGACACCTGGCGCTTGAGTGCGTCGGGGCTGTCGCTGGCGACAATCACGCCGTGGTCGATGACCATGATGCGATCACAGAGGGCGTCGGCCTCGTCGAGATAGTGGGTGGTGAGAAACACCGTCGAGCCGCGCTTTGTGCGCAGGTCGGAAATGTGCGCCCACAGGTTGGCGCGCGCCTGCGGGTCGAGCCCGGTGGTGGGCTCGTCGAGAAACACGAGCTTCGGGTCGTGCACGAGTCCCATCGCGATATCGAGGCGTCGGCGCTGGCCACCGCTCAGGGTCTTTGTGGGGCGCTCCCACATCCCGTCCAGATCGAGCTGATCGAAGAGCTCGTGACCCCGAGTCTGGGCCTGCTTCTTCGAGATGCCGTAGAGCATGCCGTGGCTGACGATCTCGGCACCAGCGAGCGCGAGGCTCGAGGTCGAGCCACTCTGCGAGACGTAGCCAATCGACTGGCGCACCTTCACTGGCTCGTTCGCCAGGTCGAACCCCGCGACTGTCGCCTGGCCGGATGTGGGCTTGAGCAGGGTCGTGAGCATCCTGAGCGTTGTCGTCTTGCCCGCGCCGTTCGGCCCGAGAAAGCCGACGATCTCGCCGTCATCGACGGTTATGTCAACGCCGGCGACGGCCACGACATCAACCTTCTCGCGGCCCCGCTTGACGTGGAAGGTGCGAGCGAGCCCTTCGGCCTTGATCACGTGGTCTCCTTTGTTCAAAGTTGATTATTCAAGTTTGAACAACAGATGTCAAGCCTTGGCGTCGAGCTCAGCGAGTTTCGCTCGATACGCGACCTGCTCGTTAAGCATTCGCCAAACCGGGTCGTTATCTGCGGGCTTCCAATCCACGCGCGCCGCCTCACCGCGGAAGACCATTTCGCCCCGGCGCACCGATTCAGCGAAACCGACAAGCCACGCGCGCTCACTCTCCGACTGCGAGAGTGAGTAGCCCATGAGGGGCGCGACGTGCGGCGGACTGCCCGGTGCGGCGGCGATCGTCGCTTTCTCCCTGATCATCGCGATCCCATCCTCCAGGCGCGCTGACCGCTGCTCGAGGAGGCGCAGCATCTCGTCGCGGTCGAGCAGCCCCATGCCCATGCTCATCGCCGCATAGAACGCGGTGCGCTCGAACGGCTGCACTTCGACTATCGCCTCGTGCACCAGGGCAACGAGTTCTTTCTGCCCGGCAGGCGTCATGCGGTACACCGCGACAGCCCGCGCGCCGGGGGTGAGTTGCAGGTCCACCCGCTCGACTAATCCCTGCTTGGCGAGGGTGGCCAGCATGGAGTAGACCGACCCCGGGTTGACGTGCGCCCAGTCTTCGACCTCCCACGACAGCAACTCCTGCCGCAGCTGGTAGCCATTGGCCGGCTCGAAGATCTGCACGACACCGAGCACCAGCAGGCGAGTCGTGTCGGAGGTGGCCATGCGGGAATTCTAAGTGCTCAAAGTTGAAGACCAACGGCGACCGGCTCGGGAAACAGGTTCACCCCGAACCTCGAGAGCACCATCGCCTCGATGTACCGCGCGAGCTCGGCGACCTCCTCGGCGGATGCGCCGCCGCGGTTGGTGATGGCGAGAGTGTGCTTCGACGAAATCGCGGCACGCGAGCCGGGTAGCGCGAAACCCTTGCCGATGCCGGACTGCTCGATGAGCCAGGCGGCGCTGAGTTTGACGCGATCACTCGACTCCGGCCGCGCCGGAAGGGCTGAGCCCAACGGCAGCGCGAGGTCGGCGGCCTCCGGCTCGACCTGCCAGCGCGGGGCGTCGCCGGGCAGCCCGCGGGCGAAGTTTTCGCCCACGATCGGGTTGGTGAAGAACGAGCCGCAGCTAACCGAGTCCGGGTCGGCGGGGTCGAGCAGCATCCCCTTGCTCGCGCGCAACGCCAGCACCCGATCGCGGATCTCCCCCAGAGACACGCGGTCGCCCAGCGAAACACCGAGGGCCGAAGCGAGCTGTGGGAACTCGACGATGCCGTCAACGGATGCCCGAAGCTCGAGTTCGATCGCGACCACGACCCCCTCGCGCCCCTGCTTCAGCGCAGACGTGCGGTAGCCGAGCCCGAGCTCCGCTGCGGGCAGGCGCACGAGGTCGCCGCCGAGATAGTCGAGAAAGTCGATCGCCACGAGCGTTGACGACAGCTCCTGGCCATAGGCGCCGATGTTCTGTATCGGAGCGGCACCGCTTGATCCCGGGATGCCGCTGAGCGCCTCGATCCCCGCCCAACCCTGCGCCA
>JBDUDZ010000131.1:0-6541 GCA_040002635.1 Rhodoglobus sp. | reverse complement strand
AGTTCCGATTTCGAAGAAGCCGCCGAGACCCACGCCGAAGATCGCGCTTCCGATGAAACCGCCTAGCAGCGCACCGACCACACCGACGATCAGTGTGATGAGCCAGCCGCCGCCCTGCGTGCCCGGAAGAATTGCCTTCGCAATCGCACCGGCGATGAGTCCGAGAATTATCCAGCCGATGATACCCATGGTGACGACCTCCCAGTCGATCATTGTGCGACCCCGGGTTTCGAGGCCTTGTCAAGCGAACTACGTGCCGCTGCGGGCGACAAGACCTTGCGCCTGGCCCGAGAAAGCTGCTAAGGCGTTGTACCGTGAAGCATGACCGAGTCGCATCCATGGAGCCGTTTCGTTGCGATCGGCGATTCGTTCACCGAGGGAATCGGCGACCCGGAGCCGAAAAGCCCTGGTGGGCATCGGGGCTGGGCCGATCGGGTAGCCGAAGTTCTGAGTGAGAGCAGCGACGATTTTGCTTACGCCAACCTCGCCATCCGTGGCCGATTGCTTCAGCAGGTCGCCGACGAACAGGTGGATGCCGCACTCGAGCTCAAACCCGACCTGATCACGGTGTCGGCCGGCGGCAACGACCTGATCCGACCTGGTACCGATCCCGACGACATCTCCCAGCGCTTCGAGACGATGATCACCAGGCTGCGGCGCGATGGCGCAACGGTCGTGATGTTCAACGGACCTGACATCGGGATGACCCCGGTGCTCGGTCGCGTTCGTGGAAAAGTAGCCATCTACAACGAGAATCTGCGTGCCATCGCGCAGCGCCACGACGCGATAGTTGCCGACATGTGGGCGTTGCGTGAGGTTAGCGACACGAGGATGTGGGCGCCAGACCGCTTACACTTCTCGCCTATCGGTCATCACACGATCGCTCGCATGGTGCTCGACACGCTCGCCGTCGAAAACAACCTCGAACCGTTCGCCCCCGAACCGTTGCTGCCCGTGCGGTGGCGTCAAGCGCGGTCGGATGACCTTGGCTGGGCCCGTGAGTACTTCGTGCCCTGGGTGCTGCGCCGGGTTCGGCACCAGAGCTCAGGCGACAACATCACGCCGAAGCGCCCGGCGTTCTGACCTGCTAGGAGATGCCGTTGTAGCCACCGCGCGCTGCAGCGGGGCAGTCAAACGGGTCGTTGGCGCGTCCCACCTCATTGAGGTAGCGCACAACCTGGCCGTAAGCGGTCGGCAACGACACCTGGGTGTAGTTAATGCCGCGGCTTTCGCAGTACTCGCGGGTGATCTCGCCGGCACGCTTGAGGTGCGGGCGCGCCATGCTCGGGAACAGGTGGTGTTCGATCTGGTAGTTCAGTCCGCCCATGAAGTGGTTCATGAAATGGCCGCTGCGGATGTTGCGGCTGGTGAGCACCTGGCGGCGCAGGAAGTCGACCTTTGATTCGCGAGCCAGGATCGGCATCCCGATGTGGTTCGGGGCGAAGGAGGCGCCCATGTAGAGGCCGAAGATTGCCAACTGCACGCCGAGGAAAGCGAAAGCCATGCCGAGCGGCATGAAGGTGAAAATGACGCTCACGTAGCCGACATTGCGCACGGTGAGCAGCACTATCTCGAGGGCGCGCTTATCGACGCGGCCCCGCGAGAACACTGTCTTGAACGCGTGGCGGTGCAGGTTGATGCCCTCGAGCATAAGCACGGGGAAGAACAGGTAACCCTGGCGCTTTGCGGCCCATTGCGTGAGACCCGTAAGCCCCTTCGACTCTTCCTTCTGGAAGATGATGAAGTCGGTTTCGATGTCGGGATCTTTGTCTACAGTGTTCGGGTTGGCGTGGTGGCGGGAGTGCTTGCTCATCCACCACGAGTAGCTGATGCCGACAATGAGGTCAGCCATAATCCGGCCGGAAAAATCGTTGAGCTTGCCAGATTCGAAGACCTGGCGATGCGAGAGCTCATGGGTGATGAATGCGTACTGCGTGAAAAGGATGCCGAGCACGGCCGCAATCAGCAGCAGATACCAGGTGTCATGCAGCAGCGCGAACCCGAACCAGGCACCAACCATGGCGAGCGTCAGCACGCCAAAGGTGATCGCGTAAAACTTTTTGCTGCGCCGCAGGAGTCCGGCATCCCGCACAGTGTGCAGCAGCGCAGCGAACTCGGAAAGCGAGTTGACCAAGCCTCTATTGCCAGTCTTGATCAGACGGGAGGGTTCGGCAGCAGCAGTAGTCACGTGGCCTCAGAGGGTCGAATGACTTCACAGCCACATCGGGTGAGCAAGCGCTCAAGATACGGTAAGCGTAGCGGTGGACGCTGGGAAGTGGTCGCAAATCTGTTTCGAGATTTAGAACAACTTCGATGGGTTAGTCAACCGCCACCATGGACCGGGGTCTGCGATCCGCCCTGCCACCTCGAGTGGCACCGTGATTGTCTTGTCGCCAACGGTGAAAACTACGCTTCCAGCCGGACTGTTCGCCCGGGAAGTCCCCAAGGGGTCGGCATGAACCGCGACGGACATCGGGGTGGTCGACCAGACCACCACGGAGGCGGTCTTAGCGGCGACAGCCGAGGCGGTGTCACCCCACGGCGTGTCGTAGTTGGCGAAGTCGTCTCCTTTGGCGACGAGCTCGACTGAGTGGAAGCCCGCGGTGACCTGGTCGAGAAGTGCATGCATGTCGGCGTTCACGGTGGGGTGATCGGGGCCCCCGAGTGCGACACCCACGATTTCAATCGTGTGGTCTCCGACGTTCTTCTTGGCCGAGAACAGCAGGCACGCGCCGGATTCGTCGAGCGTGCCGGTCTTGATTCCGTCCACGCCATCGACACCGAGTAGCTCGTTGCGATTCGCGACAGCACCAACGCCCGGCACGTCGAGGCTTACAGTGCTGACGATTTGGGCGACCACCGGGTTGCTCAGGGCGAGTTTGCCAAGTTGGAGCAGATCAGCGACCGAACTTGTATTGCTAGCGAGGATGCCGGTTGGATCTGTGATTGTCGTGTTCGCCAGTCCGGCCTTGGCGAGCCAGACCTTCACAGCATCCAGAAAAGCCGGCTCCGAGCCAAATGCCCATACGGCGACGGAATCTGCATAGTTGCCCGCAGAGGCCATGAGCATGACATCCAGAATGTTCCGCTCGGAGATCACCTGGCCCGGGACGACTGGCGCGACGACCCCGTCCTGGGCAACGAGGTCATCGTAGAAGCCCATATCGGCGTCAGTGAAGGTAATGTCTGGTCCCGTTGCGCCGAGGGCCAATGGCTTGGCGTCGAGCACGGTTAGTGCTGTCACCACTTTGGTCAGTGACGCTATCGGGAGCTGATTTGCGGTGCCTGAGCTGGCGAGCACGCCGGGGAAGCCCACGGCGCCGATGCCCACCGCGCCATAGCCGGGAAACGTCAGAGTCGCGGGGGCGGTGGCCGGCGCAGACCAGGGTTGCACCTCGGCCACCGCCGGACTGAGCGGCGCCAGCAGTGTGAGCGGGAGATAGAAGCCCATGGCGAGCAGCAGAATCAGGCCGCCGAACACTGTGATTCGCCGGCGCCGATAGATCTGGCGTTGTGACGGCGACACCAGATCATCGTAGGCGCATGGCCGGGAACAATTCAGGTGCCAGACCGTGGAGACCTGAGCGCGTAAAGGGCGACAGCACTGGCGGAGGCGACGTTTAGCGAGTCCACCCCGTGAAGCATCGGGATCGTGACAACCGCATCGGCCTGCTCAAGTGCGGCGGGGCTGAGCCCGTCACCCTCGGCACCGAGCACTAAGGCCACGCGTTCTGGCGGGTTCTTTGCGAACTCATCGAGCGTCACTGCTGTCTGCGAGAGCGCGAGGGCCGCTATGGAGAACCCGGCGTCGTGTAGCTGTTGTGCACCGAGCGGCCACTCTGCGAGCCGGGTCCACGGCACCTGCAGCACGGTGCCCATGCTCACCCGCACACTGCGGCGGTAGAGCGGATCGGCGCAGCGGGGTGTCACAAGCACGGCGTCGGCTCCAAGCCCCGCGACCGAGCGGAAGATTGCGCCGACGTTGGTATGGTCGACGATGTCTTCGAGCACGACTACTCGCCGGGCATCCCGCAGCAGTTCGGCAACAGGGGCCAGCGGGGGTCGGTGCATGGATGCCAAAGCACCGCGATGCAGGTCGAAACCCGTGAGCGAGGCGAGCAGGGCCGAATCGCCGACAAAGACCGGCACCTCGTGACCTGCAAGCAGCGGTTCAAGGTCGGCGAGCCACTTCTCGATGACGAGCACTGAGCGCGGGCGGTGCCCCGCCGCCAAAGCGCGAGCAATCACCTTGGGTGACTCGGCAATGTATAGGCCGCCAGCGGGCTCGGTGCGCCGACGCAACGACACATCCGTGAGGTTCGCGTAGTCGGCAAGCCGCTCGTCTGACAGGTCGTCGATGCGAATCACCTGCATTGTGGCCTCCGATCTACCAGCAATCGGAAACATAACCGAAAACTCGATTGTTTAGTCTTGCAGCAGGAAGGGAGACCGGATGCCCGGCGCAGCATCGACGGCAGTGCCGGTTTCGGTTGCGCCCGCCTCCGGCGGGAGCGTCGACGCCGCAGTCACCGCGCTTCGTGGGCGAACTATCGCTGTGCTTACCGGTGCCGGAGTGAGCACAGATTCCGGCATCCCCGACTACCGCGGAGCAGGTGCGCCCGTGCGCACACCGATGACCTTCCAGCAGTTTCTCGCTGACCCGATTCACCGCAAACGGTATTGGGCTGGAAGCCACCTGGGCTGGAAGCGCTTCGACGGAGCCGAGCCGAACGCGTCACATCGCGCGCTCGTCGAGTTGGAGGCCGCGGGATTGGTCGACGGCATCATCACCCAGAATGTCGACGGTCTCCACCTGCGTGCCGGATCTCGTCGCGTCGTCGACCTGCACGGCACGATGGACAGGGTGCGCTGCCTCACCTGTGGCCAGTTTTACGCGCGCGCGAGCATCGCAGAGCGGCTGACGGCGGCGAACCCCTGGCTTGATGTTCCTGAGGCAATCGAACTCTCACCTGACGGTGACGTGCAGATCGACGATGTGGCAGCGTTTGTCGTGCCGGACTGCACAGTGTGCGGCGGCATCCTCAAGCCCGACGTGGTGTTCTTTGGTGAATTCGTGCCCAAAGAGAAATTCGCTGAAGCGACGGCGCTGATGCAATCGGCCGACGCGATGCTGATCGCGGGCTCATCCCTCACTGTGAACTCGGGCATCCGATTGCTTGAGCAGGCGTCGCGACGCAAGTTGCCGGTCGTGATAATCAACCGGGGCGTGACGAAGGGAGACAATCGCGCATCGGTTAAGATCGACGCGGGAACCTCTGAGACGCTCACGGCGCTCCTGGAAAGACTCGGGAACTAACCCGCGGTTCCCTTCTCGGAAGGAACCAGTGCTGCTCTACCTCGTGCGCCACGGTGAGACTGACTGGAACCTCGAGCGGCGCATCCAGGGCAGCACGGATATTTCGTTGAATGCCACCGGCCGCGAGCAGGCAGCAGCCACCGGCGCGCTTCTCGCCCGCAGAACCTGGGATGCAGTGATCGCCAGCCCCCTGTCGAGAGCGTTCGAGACAGCGAGCATCATTGCCGCAGCTGTGGGCCTGCCGGCTCCCGCCGCCGACCCCGCATTGGTGGAGCGAAACTACGGGGCCGCCGAAGGGCTCACCGATCGGCAGATCGACGAACAATACCCCGCTGACGCCCCTGTTCCGGGCAGGGAGACACGTGACGCAGTTGTGCTGCGGGTACTTCCCGCGCTCATGCGAATCGCCGAAACCCATCCAGGACAGTCGGTTATCGTCGTGAGTCATGGCGGGGTGATCCGCTCGGTGCTGAACGCGATCGACCCGAACAATCAACACGGCGTGATCTCCAACGGTTCGGTGCACAGCATCAGGCACGATGAAGGGTCATTTCGGCTCATCGCCTTCGACGACCCGATTGATGATGAGTCGTTGGCCTGCGCGACAGCTGACCTTGACGAGCAGAACGGCCTCGAGCGCCGCGAAGCGGCGGGACGCGAAGCCTGATCGCCGTCAGCTAGCGCGTGCGGCGCGCCTTGCGTGCGGCGTCTGCAGCGGTCAGCACCTGAAGCAGCTGCTTTGCTGCATCAGGCCAGTTGTAGCGACGTGCCCATTCGACCGATGCCGCCGACCTGCGCTGCCACTCCCCCGGGTCTTCCAGCTCGCGCACAGCACTCACGAATGACGCCACGTTGCCGCCGTCGAAGTAGCCCGCGGGAGCCCCGCCGATCTCGCGGAAGATCGGAATGTCGTTGAGCAACACCGGTGTGCCTAGGGCTTGCGCTTCCACGACAGGCAACCCAAACCCTTCGTCACGGGATGCCGAAACCAAGGCCGTCGCGGCCGTGACCGCCGACTCATAGTCTTCGTCTGAGGCCCCGTTAAAGAATTCGACGCTACCGACGGGAGCCAGCGCGGTAAGCCTTGCCTTCTCCTCGTCAGATACACGACTCATGAGCTGCAGCCGGTACCCCGGCAACTTGACCATCGCCGTCACGAGCAAGTCGACGTTCTTGTACGGCATGAACGAGCCCATGTAGACGAGCGTCTTCTGCTCGGGCTTC